>CAZLSH010000035.1:763-21156 GCA_964562095.1 uncultured Clostridia bacterium
CTTGGCATGGCCAAGAGGATGTTCTAGAAGATCAAAGCCAAGTGGTAGTGGTAGTGATAGTGGTAGCAGGAGACCAGAGCGAAATCCAGTGTCAGTATCGATAGGAAATGAAAGTAATCGGTATACGGTTAACGGTCCAAAGATGCAATATTAGGACTTAAATTCCAAATCACAAGCACCAAATTCCAATCCCTTGACGGGGACTTTGACCCAAACGAAGACACTTTCAGGTTCTTCTCTTTGTTTTGGTCATTCGGTTATTGGAATTTGGAGCTTATTTGAGATTTGGAATTTGGTGCTTGGAATTTAATTCTTCCTATTTCACTTTTTACCCGTCACGCATCACGTGTATCGCGTCACGATAGTTCGTATCTTTACAGCGCCTGCCGATTGCGCTAAAATAAAATTTTGAGGTGAAAAATGCCTGTTTACGATTATAAATGCAAAAAGTGCGGCACGGAGTTCGAAAAGTTCCTGCGCTCGCTGGCGGCCGCTTCCACGGTGAAATGCGAGAAATGCGGCAGTTCGCAGGTGGTCAAGCTGGTCACCTGCTGCGCCGTTTCTGCAGGCGGCAAGAAGGAGAGCGGGAGTTCGTCCAATTCCTCTTCGTCCTGCGGTACCTGCTCGGGCGGCACGTGCAGTACCTGTCATTAGAAATTAAAAGCCGAAAGAAATCAGTTCGAAGTTCGGGGTTCGACGTTCGACGTTAAGAAAATCAGGAACAATTTACAGAAATGTTGTTTCTGATCCTGCCCTAAAATATCTGTTCGTGCTCTTGCCTTCCAACATCGAACATCGAACTTCGAACATCGAACTTATTTATTTCTTCTTGTAGCTGTAAACGATATTGCCGCCGACGATGGTATGGGCGATCGCCCCCTGGCCTTCCCAGCCCAGGAACGGGCAGTTGTTGGCCTTGGAGCGGAGATCCTTCTCCTCGATCTTGAAGCGTTTCTTCAGGTCGAGGATAGTCAGGTCGGCCGGAAGCCCCGGCTTGACGCGGCCTCGGTCCTTCAGGCCCAGCACCCGCGCCGGGTTGGTGGAGAAGAGCTCGACCAGGCGGGTGAGGGTCAGCAGCTTCGTGCGCACCAGCCGGTCGTGGACCACCGGTAAGGACGACTCCATGCCGATGACGCCGAAGGGGGCGTACTCGAACTCCTTGTCCTTGTCGTCGCGGGTGTGCGGGGCGTGGTCGGAGGCGATGCAGTCGATGGTGCCGTCCTGCAGGCCGCGGATCAGCTCCAGCCGGTCGGCCTCGGTGCGCAGCGGCGGCTTGACCTTGTAGACGGGATCGTAGTTCTGCACCCGCTCCTCGTTGAGCAGCAGGTGGTGCGGCGTGACGTCGCAGCTGACCGGCGTCTTCGCCCGGCGGGCATTGCGGATCAGCCCGACCGAGCCGGAGGTTGAAATGTGGGTCAGGTGTAGGCGCGAGCGGATGCGCTCCTGCAGGATCAGGTCGCGGGCGACGATGACTTCCTCGGCAGCCTTGAGGATGCCGCGCAGCCCGTACTTGTAGGAAATGAGTCCCTCGTTGACCTGCCCTTCGGCGGAGATCGAGTGGTCCTCCGGGTGCTCGATGATGGGCACGCCGAGCATGCTGGCGTACTCCAGCGCCTTGCGGATCAGGTCGGCCTTCATCACGCAGCAGCCGTCGTCGGAAAAGGCCACGGCGCCGCCCTCGACCAGGTCGGCCATTTCCACCAGGTTCTCCCCCTGCAGCCCGCGCGATACGGCGGCCACGGGGAAGATGTTGACCAGGGCGACCTGGCGGGCGCGGGCGATGATGTACTCGGTCACCGAGCGGTTGTCGTTGACCGGCTCGGTGTTGGCCATGCAGGCCACCGAGGTGAAGCCGCCGTGAACGGCCGCCCGGGCGCCGCTGGCGATCGATTCCTTGTTCTCCTGGCCCGGCTCGCGCAGATGGACGTGCATGTCGATGAAGCCCGGGGCCACCACCAGGCCCTTGGCGTCGAGCACGGGACAACTCCCCGTCTTCTTGATCGCGGCGGCGACATCCTTGACCCTGCCGTTCTCGAGCAGGATGTCCATGACGCGGTCGATGCCGGCGGCCGGGTCGACCAGGCGGCCGCCCTTAATTAAGAGTTTCATGGATCTCTCCTTTCAGTAGGTACAGGACGGCCATGCGCACGGCGATGCCGTTGGTCACCTGCTGCAGGATCACCGAGCGGTCGGAGTCGGCCATCGAGGTCTCGATCTCCACGTCGCGGTTGATCGGCCCCGGGTGCATGAGGATGGCCCGCCGGCTGGCCAGGGAAAATATCTTGCGGTCGATGGCGAACAGGTTGCGGTATTCGCGGATGGAGGGGAAGTAGTTGCGCGCCCCGCGCTCGGCCTGCACGCGCAGCATCATGACCACGTCGGCGTTCTTCACCCCGCGGTGGATGTCGTAGGTGACCGTGGCGCCCAGCTTCTCGAACTCCACCGGCACCAGCGACGGCGGCCCGACCAGGGCGATCTCGTTGCCCAGTTTCTGGTGCAGCAGGATGTTGGACAGGGCCACGCGCGAGTGCAGGATGTCGCCGACGATGGCGATCTTCAGGCCGCGCAGCGTCTTCAGGCGCTGCTGGATGGTCAGGGCGTCGAGCAGGGCCTGGGTGGGGTGCTCGTGGAAGCCGTCGCCGGCGTTGACGATCGAGGAGCGGGCGAAGGTGGTCAGGTAGTGCGGCGAGCCGGAGGCGGAATGGCGGATGACGATGATGTGCGGGTTCATCGCTTCCAGCGTCAGGACGGTGTCCTTGAGGGTCTCGCCCTTCTTCAGGCTCGACACCGAGGAGTTGAAGTTGATCAGGTCGGCGCTGAGGCGCTTGGCGGCGATCTCGAACGAGCTGCGCGTGCGCGTCGAATTCTCGAAGAACAGGTTGACCACGGTCTTGCCCTTCAGCGCCGGCACCTTCTTGACCTCGCGGCTGGAGACCTCGATGAAGGCCTCGGCCGTCTCCAGGATGGTCTCGATGTCGTCGACGCTGAGGTGCTCGATGCCCAGCAGGTGGTCCTGGCGGAAGGTCCTCTCTTTCATCTAAAACCCCTTGGGCTCCATGATCAGCACTTCATCCTTGCCGTCGATCTCCTGCAGGATGACCTTGACGCGCTCGCGGCGCGATGTCGGCAGGTATTTGCCCTTGAAATCGGGGCAGATGGGCAGTTCGCGGTGGCCGCGGTCGATGAAAGCCGCCAGCTGCAGCGTGGCCGGCCGGCCCAGCTCGAAGATCGAGTCCATGGCGGCGCGGATGGTGCGGCCGGTGAATACCACGTCGTCGATGAGCACGATGTCGCGGTCCTCGATGGGAAAGTCGATGCGCGTCTTCTTTACCGCCGGCTGCTGCTCGTGCTTGTGCAGGTCGTCGCGGAACATGGTGATGTCGAGGATGCCCAGCGGGATGTCGACCCCTTCCAGTTCCTTGATCAGGACCTGGATGCGGCGGGCGATGTGCACGCCCCGGGTCTGGATGCCGATCAGCGCCAGCTTGTCGGCCTCGCGGTTGCGCTCCAGGATTTCGATGGCCAGGCGCTGGAGCGTGCGCTTCATCTTCTTATCGTCCATGATCTTGGCCTTGATCTTTTCGTCCATGGTTCTCTCCTTTGGCGGGAAAGCCAATTATAGCCTATCCGGCGCGATTTTCAAGCCCGCGGCCCCAGGCTGTCCCGCAGCAGCGCCATGGCCTCCTCGAGCCGGGAAAGGTCGTTGGCGCGCCCCTCGAGCAGGCTGGGGCCGCCGCCGCCCCGGCCGTCGAGCAGGGCGAAAAGGCGGGCGCCGATGAGACGCAGGTCGAAGTCGCCGTGGCCGCGGCCGATGACGACATGAATGCCCGTGCCGGGTGCCTGCAGCCGGGAATAAGCCAGGGCATGCCGGCCGGCCGCCGCCAGGGCGCCGGCGAAAAAACGCAGGTCGGCCGGGTCGCAGCCGCTGAACTCGCGGACCACCAGGGTGCCCGTTTCGGCGGCGGCGAGTCCGGCCTCGCGCTCCATTTCGCGGCGGCGGGCCCTTTTCAGCTCGCCGCGCAGCTCGTCCCGTTCCCGCAGCAGCGCTTCCACGTGGGCGGGAATCTCCGGCGGCGGCTGGGTGACCAGGCGCTGCAGCCGCTGCGCCAGGTCGTGCTTCTGCCGGTGGTCGCGCAGGGCGCGGCCGCCGGCCACGTAGTACAGCCGGGCGTTGGCGCGCACGCGCTCCTGGCGCACGATCTTCAGCTGGCCGATCTCGGCGCTGCTGCGCAGGTGCGTGCCGCCGCAGGCCGAGCGGTCGAAGCCGGCGATCTCCACCACGCGGACCCGCCCCCGGACCTTGGGCGGCTTGCGCAGGCCGAGGCCGGAAACGTCGTCGGCCGCGAATGCGCGCACCGGCAGGGCGGCCCACGCCAGGCGGGCGCATTCCCCCTCGAGTTCGGCGACCTCCCCGTCGCTGAAGGCGGGCCGGTCGGTCTCGATCGATGAGTGCTCGGGGCCGATGGCGAAGGAGAGCGTGGCGGCCGCGAAGCGGCGGACCAGGACCTGCGACAGCAGGTGCTGCGCGCTGTGCTGCTGCATGTGGTCGAAGCGGCGCTCGAAGTCGAGTTGCAGCACGGCTTCGCCGCCGCCCGGGTCGCCGTCCAGGACATGGATGATGTCGTCGTTCTCGCTTTCCAGGGTCCGCAGCGGCAAGCCGTTGACGGTTCCGGCATCCTCGGGCTGGCCGCCTCCCGCGGGGCGGAATATCGTGCGCTCCAGGCGCACCCGCCAGCGGCCGTCGCGGCATTCCCTGGAGCTGACTGAGGTGGCGAGTTCCCGGCAATAGGGATCGCGCTCATAGACTTTTTCGCTCATTCCCCGTCCTCCGCTTGCTGTTTCCGCGCCGCCCGGCGGATGGTGGCCATCGTCTGTTTCATGACCTGGCTCCCACTGGGGGCGATCGCGTTCTCCATTTTCATCCGCACTCCTCATTTTGTCAATCGCGCCCGCGCTCGACTTTTTTGACTTCGGTCTCGCGATGTTCTAGAATTCGCTTGCCCTGGAGGTGTCGCCCCATGAAATCCAAAGCCGTTTCCGCGGACAGAAGATTCTTTTGGCTGCTGCTGGCGGCAGTCCTGCTGCTGCTCGCGGCGCTGCTGCCTGCCCAGGCACGTCCCGCGTCACCGCCGGCGATCTATGACCCCGACGCCGACGTCAAGGCGCAGATATCCGCCGCCATCCAGCGCGCCGGCGCCGAGGAGCGCAACATCCTGCTGATGTTCGGCGGCAACTGGTGCCCCTGGTGCCATCGCCTGCATGAGCTGTTCGCCGCCGACGCCGCAGTCAGAAAAATCCTGCGCGAACGCTATATCGTCCTGCTGATCGATGTCGGCGAGAAGCCGGGCCAGCCGCTGAACCAGGACCTGGTTGAACTCTACCGCGTCAAGGGCTTCGGGTATCCCGCCCTGGCCGTCCTGGACAAGGAGGGGCGGCTGCTGTGCGCCCAGTCCACCGGGGTTCTGGAAAAGGGCAAGGGGCACGACCCGGCCAAGATACTGGCTTTCTTGACTCTGCAGATCGGCGAGTGACGCCGCCCCGAATTCATGGCCGCCGCGTCTGACCCGATGTTCGCCTACCAGGAAGACGGCCGCTATTTCGCCCAGGTGGCCCGCGGCCTGGAGGAGCCGGCAAAAGCCGAATTGGAGGAACTGGGGGCCCGCGACGTCGAGATCGCGGACAGCGGCCTCCATTTCCGCCACGATGCCGCCGGGTTGTACCGCGTCAACTACGGTTCGCGCCTGGCGTCGCGGGTGCTGGCGCCGCTGGGCTCCTTTTCCTGCTTTTCCGAGCAGGCGCTCTACGACGCCGCCCGCGCCGTCCCCTGGGAGGAGCTCCTCTCTCTGGAGCGGACTTTCGCCGTCTTTGCCAACGTCAGGGAGAGCCGCATCCGCCATTCGCAGTTTGCCGCCCTGCGCGTCAAGGACGCGATCGCCGACCGCTTCCGCGACCGCTGCGGCCGCCGCCCCGACGTGGACCCCGGAAGCCCCGACGTGTGGATCCACCTCAGCATCCGCAGCGACCGGGCGGTTGTCAGCCTGGACACGTCCAACGGCTCGCTGCACCGCCGCGGTTACCGCAAGCAGTCGGTGGCGGCCCCGCTGCAGGAAACCCTGGCCGCCGCCCTGGTGCGCTTGAGCGGCTGGCAGGGGGAACGGCCGCTGGTCGATCCCATGTGCGGTTCGGGGACCATCCTGGCCGAGGCTTACATGCAATACTGCCGCATCCCGCCCGCCTTCAAAAAGGAACGCTTCGGCTTCGAGGCCATGCCCGGTTTCGACGCCCAGGCCTGGGAGGAGGTTCGCCGCGAGTGCGACGCGGCTCGCCGCACGATGCCAGCGGGACTGATTCGCGGCAGCGACCTCGACCGCCTCTCCGTCGCCGCCGCCCGCGAGAACCTGCGCGAGATCCCCGGCACGCGCGGCGTGGCGGTGGAGCGCAAGGATTTCCGCGACCTGCCGGGGATCCCCGGCGCCACCATCGTCTGCAACCCGCCCTACGGCGTCCGCGTCGGCGAGGAAAAGGATGCGCGCCGGCTCTACGGGGAGTTCGGCGATTTTCTCAAGCAGCGCTGTTCGGGATCGACCGCGTACGTCCTCTGCAACAGCCAGGAGCTGGCCAAGGCCGTCGGCTTGAAGCCCTCGCGGCGCTTCGTCCTGTTCAACGGCCCGCTGGAGTGCCGGCTGCTGAAGATCGAGATCTTCTGATATTTCATTTTCTCGTTTTCGTCCCGGCTGTTTTCGATATTGTATAAATTAAGCAATAATCTATTAATTGCATTAATTGTGCAAAAAATGGAAATTTGTAATTAAAGTGCAAATTATATTGAAATTTATTAAAATGGGATTTACTATTGATTGGGGGAAAAAATGAAGAGCCGCTATATTTTAATGGCAGATATTATAAACAGTCGTAAAAAAGATGGATTTTTAATTTTGAAGGATTTCAAGGAAGTCGTCAATAAAACAAGGGATGACAAGCAGGATTGTTTTCTTTCACCTCCAACCATAACGCTGGGCGATGAGTTCCAGGCCATTGTTTCCTCGGCGGAGACGGGGATCGAAGTTATTTTTGCGCTAGAGGAATTGCTGGTAAGCCGGGAAAAGAATTTCAAGCTGCGCTATATATTGAATTTCGGTCAGATCGATACGGCGATCAATCCGCAAATCGCTTATGGCATGATGGGCGAGGGACTTGCTGAAACCAGGGAACTTCTCGGCAAGCAAAAATCAAGAAAAGAACGTTTTCAATTTAATTTGAAGGATGATGGCTTGTCCAAAAAGCTTAACTTGGTTTTTGTGCTGTTCCAGTCGATCGTGGATGGGTGGAAAAGCAAGGATCGCGGGATCGTAAAGCAATTTTTTACCCATGATGATTACAAGGAGGTTGCCCGTCGGTTGCGCAAAGACGTGTCGTTGATCTGGAGAAGAAAAAAGTCATTGCGCTTGCCTGAATATAAGGCGGTGAAGGAGTTGGCTTTCATTTTATTGAAGGAGTCGCAATGTCCAAAATAGCTTTATTTGCTACAATCTTTTGTGTCGGAGAAGTGCTCGCATATGCCATTTTCCTGATTGTAAAAAAAGTTTTTGAAGGACGGTGGCGGTGGCATGTCGATCGGCAAACCATCAAGGGGTGGCTGGAAAGAATATTTCTGTATCTTTGCCTGGTTTATGATTTACCGCATGCCCTGATTGCATTCGGCGCCATCAAGATAGGCACGCGAGTCAGTGACCACGATGATCACGATGACCATGATGTCCATGATGGCGATGACGATATTGATCATGACGATTGCCATGTTCATGAACACATGGATTTTCGCGTATCGAACGATTATTTTTTCATCGGCAATATTGTTTCCCTGTTGCTGGTGGTTGCTTATTATGCTGTTTGGCTGTTCCATACAAAGTAGAAAAATTAGATGAGATAAAAGAAGCAATTGCCAAGATTAAGTAATTTTGTTATCAAAAAAAGGATGATGATATGGAAAGTAAGTCTGAAATCGAAATGTTAAATAACATAAAAGATTCGTTATTCCATGCCCTGGCTCATTTTGATGAGCTAGCAATTAATTCTGCGGATTCTGCGCATCATAAAAAGTGGATCGTATTAAGCGTTCATCATGCAGCGGAAATCTACCTGTATGTTGTCTTATCAGCAGTGAGCCCCCAAAATGAATTACTTAAAAAAACTAAGAAAAATGGTAAACCTTGGTTCCCAAGTTCAACAAGTTTGCTAGAAGAACTTAATAAATTCAAGACCAATTTGAGTAAATCTGAAGTGAAGCTTTTATCGGTCTTAAATACGCTAATTGGACTCAGGCATGACCTCATGCATAATCCAAAATCTCTAATAGGGGATATTGGTCCAGCCGTATGGTCAACGTTGGCCTTACTTCGGGCAATAAGTCGTCGTTATGGAATTTCTACAGAAGAGATTTTCAACTTCTCTCCTCCAATCGAAATCGAAGTGTTGGACTTGTTAAAATGGGAGCATCTTTCGGAATATAGTGAGTTTGTCGAACAGGTCCTTGCGGAGGAATTTCCTGGTAAGCATGATTTTTTGGAATGCCCAAATTGTGGGGCTTGCGCAGTGGCAATGTATAGATGTGAAGGATGTTTTGAAAACATCGATCAACATGAATGTTCTTCTTGTGGGGAAGATTTTGCGACTTTTCGAGATCCTGAACCGAAATGCCCTTCATGTGGTGCGTTAGTAAATAGTAATTGATTTCAAATTTTGTATCTAATAAACGATTGTTATTCTGGATTTTAAAGAATGGTCCAAAAACCTTTTTAGATCTTCAGGGCAGGGTGCGCAGGAAGGAGCGGCGGGCGGTCTCGACCAGGAAGAGGAGCAACAGGCCCAGGGCGATGAACCAGGGAAACAGATCGGTCGCCTCGTAATAATTGCGGCTGCGGATGGTCGTTTTTTCCCAGCGGTCGATCTCGGCGAAGATGCGCTGCAGCGAGTCGCGGTCCGTGGCGCGGAAATAGAGCCCGCCGGTGGTCTTGGCGATCTCGCGCAGCAGCGGCTCGTCGATCTCCACGTTGACCATGACGTGCCGTTGCCGGCCGAAGGAGTCGAGGACCGGGTAGGGAGCCTCGCCGCGGGTGCCGACGCCGATGGCGTAGACCTTGACGTTGTAGTCGCGGGCCATCTTGGCCGCGTCGCGAGGATCGATCTCGCCGCGGTTGTTGACGCCGTCGGTCAGCAGGATGACGATCCGCGTCTTGGCCGGCGAATGGCGCACGCGGTTCACCGAGGCGGCCAGGGCCATGCCGATGGCGGTGCCGTCCTCCAGTTCCCCGAGCTCAGTGTCCTGCAGGGTGAACTTCAAGATGCCGTAGTCAACGGTCAGCGGGCACTTGGTGGAGGACGTAGCGGCGAACACCACCAGCCCCAGGCGGTCGTCGCGGCGCTTCTCGATAAAGGAAGCGATGACCTCCTTGGCCACTTCCAGCCGGTTCCTGGGCTTGAAGTCGATGGCGGCCATCGAGCCCGAAATGTCCAGGGTGAGGAGGATGTCCAGCCCGCGCTGCTCCTCGACCCGATAGGTGTGGAGCAACTGCGGCCGGGCCAGGGCCAGAATGAAAAGGAAGAGGGCGGCGGCCTTGAAGAAATCCATATGGCGGACGAGGGCGTCCTTCACCCCTGCTCCTGCGGCGGGCCCGGCAAGCAAGGAACGCGCCGGGAACCATACGTGGCGCTGGCCGCGCCGCAGCAGGAAGCGCCGCCAGCCGGCCAGCAGCGGCAGCAGCAGCAGGAGCGGCAGATACGCCTTAGCGGCCAGCCTGAACATGTTCGGCCTCCTGGGCCAGCTGCCGGCGCGCGCGGTGGCCGGCGACGATGGAGTCCAGCCTGGGCCAGAGCGCGGCCATCTCCCCGCCCTCCGGCACCCGGCGGGCGAACTTCACCAGGTCGGACTGGGTCAGCACGGCCTCCAGCCCGGCGAAGATCGTTGCATCCGCTTCCCTCTCCCTGAGCAGCGGCAAGGTCTCGGCCGTGGTGCAGTCCTCGGCATTGAAGCCGTAGGCGCACTGGATGAAATGCTTGAGCATGGCGCTCAGGGCGATGAAAAAAGCCCTGCTTTCGCCGCGTTGCAGCAGCCCGGCCTGCTTCAGCCGCAGCAGGCTCGCCTCGAGCTCGTCCTCGGGAGGCGGCGGCGGGGCCGCGGCGACATTGCGCCGCCCCCGTGCCCGCCGGCGCAGCTGCAGGATCAGCGCCGCCAGCAGGAGCAGCAGCACGGCCGCGGCATAGGGCAGCAGATGGCGGGGATCGCCCCCCAGGGGCAGCGGCTCCTTCAGCGGCTTGATATCCTTGTCGCTCTCTTCCAGCAGCGAGCGCACGCGGATGGCCAGCCGGCCGGTCTCCGTTTCACCGCCATCCGGCCCGGGGAGCAGTTTGACCGCGAACGGGCCGACTTCGAAATCGCCGGTTTGGAAAAAGGCGATGGTGATGATCTCCTCGAGAGTGCCGCCGGCGTCCGTGACCGCCGGCGGCAGGGTGCGGCGGGCGATGACCTCGAAGGCCCCGGGCGCCACCTGAACCCGCATGGCGCTGATGCCGGCGCCGACGCGCGCCACCACGCGCAGCTCGACGCGCTCGCCGATGGTCGCCGTCGCGGCCGAGGCCGACATGGTCACCTGCGCGGCGAGGACCGTTGCGGCTGGCAACAGCACGAGAAGGAGCAGGGCGGCGGTACGGCGCTTCATCGGGCGTATTTCTTGCGGCGCTTGAGGAACAGGTCGAAGAGGGGCTTCTCGTAATCCTGATCGGCGCGGATGGCCAGCGAGTCGATGCCGTGCTGGCGCAGCAGCTCCTGCCGCAGCCGGGTCCGCTCGCGGCCCCGGCGCATGAACTCGGCGCGCAGTCCCGGGCGGCTGAAATCGGCGCTGAAGTCGCCGTGATTTTCCAGGTCCTTGAGGAAAAAATAGCCGGTGGCGGGGGGCGCTTCCTCGACGCGGTCGGCGATGGTGACGACGATCAGGTCGTGCTTGCGGCTGGCGATTTTCAACGCCGTCTCGTAGCCGGCGTCCAGGAAATCGGAGATGAGGAAAACGACGGCCTTCTTCTTGATCAACGACGTGAGGTAGGCCAGGGCGCCTTGGATCGAGGTGCCGCGGCCTTGCGGCTGGAACTCGATGATGTCGCGGATCAGGCGCAGCAGGTGGATGCGGCCCTTCTGCGGCGGCGTGTAATGCTCGATGCGGTCGCTGAAGAGCAGCAGCCCCACCTTGTCGTTGTTGAGCATGGCCGTGAAGGCGATCAGCGCCGACAGCTCGGCGGCGACCTCCGTCTTGCTGCGGGCGCCGGAGGCGAAACGCAGCGAAGCCGAGAGGTCGAGGGCCAGGATGATGGTCAGCTCTCGCTCTTCAACGAACTGCTTCACGTAGAGGCGCCCCAGGCGCGACGAGACGTTCCAGTCGATGAAGCGCGAATCGTCGCCCGCCTGGTATTCGCGCACCTGGGAGAACTCCATGCCCCGGCCCTTGAAGGCCGAGTGGTACTCGCCGGCGAAAATGTCGCGCGCCGCCTTGCGCGAGAGGATCTCGATGCGCTTGATCTTTTTCAACAGCTCTTCGGCGATCATGGGTCCGGCTGCGGGCGCGCCGCCTCCGTCACATCGACTCGATGATGATGCGGCCGGCGTAGCTGATCTTGAAATTGGTGGGGTAGCCCAGTTTCATGTTCCAGACCTTGGGCAGGCTTTCGGCCATCTGCACGAAGGAGGTCTTCAGCTCCACGGGGATCTTGGCGATCAGCTCGATGCCCTCGACGTTGGCGTAGTTCAGCTTGATGTTCTTGTTGCGGCAATAGAATTCAAGGCTGTAATTGCCTGCCGACGTGTTCTGGATATAGATCATGGAAACGTCAAACACCTTTTCGTCCATCGTGTGCCTCCTGGTCGAGAATCGGCGCTGATCCGCGCTTCATTGTAGCAAATAAATGTCCCGGGAAAAAGCGCGCCCCTTCCTCGCGGGCGGGACGACTTCCTGCCGCCTGGACCCCTGCGGGCGCCTTCGGTGGGATCAGCCGGCCTGGCGAGCCCCCAGTTCGCGGTTGATCATCCACAGCCCCTGGGGGCTGTCCTGAATCTGGGACAGCTGATGGACGATCCCGGCGGCGGTCGCCTCTTCCTCCACCTGCTCCTTGATGAACCACTGCAGCATGATCTGCATGGGATAGCAGTTTTCGGCCAGGGCCAGGCGATACAGGGCGTTGATGCGGCCGCTGATGTGCTGCTCGTGCCGGTAGGCGGCCGTGAAGGCGGCCAGCGGCGACTTCCAAGTTTTTTCCGGTTCCTTGACGGCCAGCAGCTTGACCCGTCCCCCCATTTCATTTAAAAAATCGAAGAATTTCATGGCATGCGACATTTCTTCCTTGGCTTGGGCCTTCATCCAGGCGGAAAATCCGTCCAGGTTCAGCGAGAGGAAGTACGTCGACATGGACAGATAGAGATAGGCGGAGAAAATCTCTTCATTGATCTGTTGGTTCAGGGCCGTTTCCAGTTTTTTGCTGATCATGTCAACCTCCATTGCCGCAAGCATACCATGGGCGGTGATGAATTGCCATGGCCGCGCAGGCTCAGGAATTCCCTGATGGCCGGGTGCATTGCTTTTCCGCCGCCGATTGCGTATACATGGGGGCAGGATCACGCACGGGGATGGAAGCGGGCATGGCCGAAGGCTACATCATCAAATGCTGGCATTGCATGACCGAGTTCGACGCGGCCTCGGCCGCCGACTGCGGCCATTCAGCTCCGACCAAGATCTGCCCATTCTGCCTCAAATGCTTTTGCAACGCCTCGGATGACTACAAGAAAAATTACATAAAAAACTGCCCCGGGAAGCTGCTGGCCGACACCAACGCCGCCCGGGACGCCCTGGTCCTCAAGATCGGCGAGATCCTGGTCAAGGCCGGCAAGATCTCCGTCGAGCAGCTGGACAAAGCGCTGGACAAGCAGCGCATCCTCAACAAGAAGCTGGGCGAAGTGCTGATCATGATGTCGCTGATCACCCCCGACGAGCTGCAGTTGTACCTGCTCAACCAGAAGAGCATCGAGAAGATCGACCTGAAGAACTTCTCCCTGGACGCCGGGCTGGTCGGGCAGGTCGGCCGGGAGTTCTGCCTGGGGCAGAAGATTGTCCCCATCGAGATCCAGGAGGTCGCCGACGGCCGCGTGCTGCGCTTCGCCTTCTATTCGATGAGCGAGCTGCCGAAGCTGAAGAAACGCGGCGAGTTGCAGCGCTTCAAGCTGATCCCCTACCTGGCCCAGAAGGAAGAGATCGAGAATCTCTTGAAGATCCTGGAAGGCGGCGACCGGGAGATCAAGATCTACACCTCCCCCGACAGCGCCAAGCATGTCCGCGTGCTGAACGCGCTGGTCAAGTCGGCCGTCCAGGCCGGGGTCTCCGACATCCTTTTTGAATCCAAGAACGGCCAGCTGGAGATCTATTTCCGCAGCGGCGAACAGTTGGCGCGCGTCAACCAGCCCATCGACGACTCCAGGGGGTTCTTCGTCAAGGTCAAGGAGATCTGCGGCTTCCGCGAAGCGAACGGGGCGTCGGCCCGGGAATCGTGGCTGAACTTGAGCAAGAATTTCAGCCATCTCAAGACCAAGGCCCTGTATTATGCCGGCGGCTCGCAGGAGAACATCCGCTTTCGCTTCTTCAATCTCAAAGACTATGCCCGGAACGTCGCCGATCTCGGGCTGGAGGACGACGAGCTGGAGCGCGTCTCGACCTTCTTGAAAAAGCCGTCCGGCCTGTTCCTCGTGGCCGGCCCGGCCTACAACCGCACCGCGGAAACGATGTACTGCCTGATGAACGCCCTGGCGGGCGAGCGCATCGCCACCGTCGAAACCATGGTGGTGCTGCGCAACGAGCGCTTCTTCCAGATCGAGAACCAGGGCGGCGACGTCAGCGACGCCGTCTACAAGAACCTGCTGTTCTACAAGCCCGATTCCATGTTCCTTTTCGATTACTTCCAGAAAAACTACAACCGCCAGTTCCTCGATTTCGTGGGCATGGGCAAGCTGTTCATCGAGCTGCAGGGTTTTTCCTACGAGGAGATCTTCGAAAAACTGCAGGTGGAGCACGACGTGCCGCCGTCGTTCCTGGTGGAGAACCTGCGCCTGGTGCTGTTCCAGCGGCAGGTGAAGATCCTCTGCGCCGCCTGCAAGAAGCCGAACCCGGTCCCGGCGCGCGAGCTTTTCAAGAACAAGAAACTGAGCGGCGACTACCCGGTGTTTCGGGAAGCGGGCTGTCCCGAGTGCCAGTCCAGCGGTTACGGCGGCGAGGAGATCGTCTATGAGGTCTTTACTCTGGACAACCAGGAGCGGCCCCAGTTTCACAAGCGCTACCTGGCCGCCCTGGACCGCAAGATCTCCGAAGCCGGCAACCTGACCATCGCCCAGAAAGTGCTGAACCGCGTGCTGAAGGGCGACGTGTCCCACAAGGAGAGCGGCCGTTTCTTCTGATCACGGCGGCAGTGACGGAACTCAACGAGGCAGGAAGTTGTGGCTGCAGTCCAGGCAGACATAGGGGCGCGGCCGTTCCCTGGCCCGCCGTCCCGCTTCCCGCCGTCGGCGCCAGAACAGGACCAGGGCCAGCAGCAGCATGACGGCGGCCGGCAGGCTGGCGCGGCTGAGCAGGAAGAACAGCAGGATCGCCAGCAGGGCCAGGATGAAGAACAGCGTGCCGAGGGCGACGTCGAGCGGCGACTGCCCGTCGCCGGCGGGGTCAGCGCTTTCGAAGGGGATGGTGGCGCTGGAACCGCAAGCCGGGCAGGCGGGCGACGGACGCGTCATTTTTCCAGCAGGATGCGCGTTCCCAGAGCCTGGTTGAAATCGGAGAAAAGCTTCTGGGGGTCGCCGACTTTCAACTGCTCGCTGAAGATGCTCATGCGCGAATCGAGCAGGTCGAGAATGTGCAGCAGGTACGCCTCGCGCGTCTTGGGCACCTCGGGCGAGCCGAACTCCTTCTCGCCGTGGTGGGAAACGATCAGGTGCTGGATGCGCACGCTCAGGGGCTCGGGAAAATCGGGGATGCGCCGGATCATGTCCACCAGGATCGTCAGGCTGATGACCAGGTGCCCGAGCAGACCCCCGGCCAGGGTGGTCTCCAGCGCCGGCTGGGTCTTGAACTCCTCGGTCTTGCCGATGTCATGGAAGAGGGCGCCGATGAGCAGCAGCTCGCTGTCCAGTCCATAGTGCGGGGCCACGGCCAGGACCAGCTTCAGCAGCGCGTGCGTGTGCTGCATCAGGCCGCCGGCGAAGGCATGATGAATCTTCTGGGCGCCATAGGCCTGGGCGAAAACGGGGCCGTATTCCTGCTGGAACATCCCGCTCAGTCGGCGCAGGTGCGGGTCGCGGATGTTGTCGTCGAGCAGGGCGAAAGTCTCCCGCAGCAGCGCCTCGCTGTCGAACGGCGGCTGTTCGTCGAAATCCTCCGGAAGGCAGCCTTCGTCGCCCGGCTCCAGGGGCCGGGCGCGGGTGATGGTCAGCTGCAGCTTGCCGCGGTATTCCCTGACCTCGCCGGCGATGCGGTAGATGCTACCGGCCTGGATCACCTTGTGCAGGGGATCGACGTTCTCCCATACCTTGGCGGTCAGGCGCCCGCTGCGGTCCATCACCACCAGGTCCAGGTAATCCTTTTTCCCGGTCAGCGTCTTGCGGCGGCTGACCTCCTGGACGCGGTAATACCAGTTGACGGCGTCGCCGACCTGCAGTCCGGCGATCGGCTGCGCAGCGTCCTTGGCCTTGTCGAAGAGATTCATTGCGGGCTCCTTAGCTTGATCTCGACCCGGTAGGCGGAGCGGATATCGGCCAGCCAGTCGGACAACTGCTGTTCCATGCGCTGCCGGCGCAGGAAGGTCTCGATCTGCGGCGTCATCTCGACGAGGCTCTGCGGCTCCAGCCCGATCTGCAGGTGCGAGGGCAGATAGACGCTGTGGTAGAACGTCTCGATTTCCTCGAAGGGGATGATGAGCTCCATGGGGAATTTCTCGCGCAGGACCTTCTCATACAGCACTTTCTCGCGGATGAACCGTTCGAAGTCATCCCAGTTCATGGCGAAGCGGTCCAGGATGGCCTGCAGCGCTTCCAGCGAACCGGCCCTCTGCAGTATCTGCCGCTGCACGGCCTCGACGTCTTCTTCGTTCAGGGTGAACTCGTCCCCGTATTCCAGGGCGATCACCTTGCAGGTGACCATGTCGCCGAGGACGCGGGAATAGAATGCATCCTCGGATTCGCTCTCCAGGCGCTGCGCCGGGAACAGGGCGACGGCCCGCTCGACGTCGTGCAGGGTGATGATCTCCTCGTTGACATGGGCGACAATGCGATCGACCAGGATCGCCCCCTGCTGGAGCAGGATGAAAATAGGAAAAACAGCCTTGATGATCATGGACATCCATGGTAGCAGAAAGCCACGGCGGAAACAACGCCCCGGTTGCCTGAACCGCCGCTTTGGTTTAGAATCTGCCGGAGTGTCCGGAGGTCATCATGGCGGCAAAACCAATGCTCGGCGTCTGGTTTCAGCAGGTCCGCGGCCCCTTCCTGGTCCTGGCGGTGGCCCTGACCCTGCTCGGCGTGGCCACCGCCCGCTGGCATGGGTTCTCGCATCCCGGCCATTCCCTGCTTCTGGCCGCGGGCGTGGTATTGGCCCACGCGGCCGTCAACCTGTTCAACGAGCTTTCCGACCATGCCACCGGGATCGACGGCCGCACGGCGCGCACGCCGTTCAGCGGCGGCAGCGGCATGCTGCAGGCGGGGTTGACGACGCCGCGCCAGGTGACGATCGCCGCCTACGGCGCACTGCTGGCGGCCGGGGCCGTCGGCCTGTACTTCGCCCGGGTCAGCGGCTGGCCGATCCTGGCGTTCATGGCCTGCGGCGCGCTGGCCATCCGCTTTTACACTTCGCACCTCGCCCGCTGGGGGATCGGCGAGCTGGCCAGCGGACTTACCCTGGGCAGCCTGGTGGTCATCGGCGCGCATTACGCCCTGACGTCCTTCATGACCCCGGATATCCTCTATATCTCGATCCCTCCCGGGATCCTGACGGCGCTGCTCCTGTTCCTGAACGAGTTCCCCGACGCCGAGGCCGACCGCCGCGGCGGCCGCCGCCACCTGGTCATCCTGCTCGGCACGAAACGCAGCGCGGTACTTTATGCAATTGGCGTGCTGCTGGTCTTCGCGCTGATCGCCGCCGGCCCACTGCTGCTGAATGTCCCGCACGCGGCGTGGATCGCCCTGGCGGCACTGCCCCTGGGACTTGCCGCTTCTGTCCTGACCTGGAGACGCCGCGATGACCCGCCGCGCCTGGTCGCCGCCCAGGGGCTGAACGTGCTCCTGGTGATCGTGACCGACCTGCTCCTGGCTTTGGGCTATTTCCTGTAGCCGGGCCGGCGCGAAACCTTTTGCCTTTTTTATTCGTCTTATTCTCCTGTGAACCCGATCCCTGGGGAAACAAGAAGGTCGCTGATCATGAAACGCTTCCGGATGACTGTCGTCAGCCTGCTGTTGTGCGCCGGTTTGCCCGCGGCTCCGGCGCAGCAGGCTGCCGCTTCCCCCGGCAGCGAGCGGCGGGACCGCGAAGTGCGGGCCCGGCGGGTCACGGAGACGCTGCGCATCGACGGGCGCCTCGACGAGGCGGCATGGCAGGGGCCGGGGAGCGGAGCTTTCATCCAGCGCAATCCCCTGGACGGCAAGCCGGCCAGCGAGGCCACCGAGGTATGGGTGGCCTTTGATGACAAGGCGCTGTACGTGGCGGCGCGGTTGCGCGACGCCGAGCCGGGAAAGATCGTCGGCCTGCTCGGCCGCCGCGACGACGACCTCGATTCCGACTGGTTCACTTTCGCGGTCGATCCCTATTTCGACCGGCGCAGCGGCTATTCCTTCAGCGTCAACCCCGCCGGCTCGCTCATCGACAGCACGCTGTACAACGATGAATGGGACGACGGCTCCTGGGACGGAGTCTGGCAGGCGGCGGCGCGCGTCGACGGGCTCGGCTGGACGGTGGAAATGCGCATCCCCTTCGACCAGCTGCGCTTTCCGGCCCGCGACGAATACGTCTGGGGCGTCAATTTCAAGCGCACCATCCAGCGCAAGAACGAGCAGGATTATTTCTCCTGGGTGCCCAAGGAGGAGAACGGCTTCGTGTCGCGTTTCGCCCTCCTGACCGGCATCCGCGGCATCCGCCCCGGGCGCCATTTCGAGGCCATCCCTTACGCGGTGGGCAGGCTGGCCCTGCGGCCCGCCGGAGAGGAAATCCCGTTCCGCAGCGACAGCGAGCTTTTCGCCAGCGGCGGCATCGACCTGAAATACGGGCTGAAAAGCAATATCACCCTCGACCTGACGCTCAATCCCGACTTCGGCCAGGTCGAGGTCGACCCCGCCGAGGTCAACCTGTCGGTGTTCGAGACCTACTACTCCGAGAAGCGCCCCTTCTTCATCGAGGGGGCGAACACGTTTTCCTTCGGCTACGGCGGCGCGAACAACAACATGGGGTTCAATTGGAGCAGCCCGGAGTTCTTTTACAGCCGGCGCATCGGCCGGCCGCCGCAGGGAACGGCCGCAAGCGCCGGCAGCGTCAACATGCCGGAAACGACCACCATCCTGGGCGCGGCCAAGCTCAGCGGCAAGCTGGCCGGCAATTGGAACGTCGGCTTCCTGAACGCGGTGACGCAGCGCGAGTACGCCGTCATCGATGCCGACGGAGACCGCTTCAACCGGGAGGTCGAGCCGTTCAGCGACTATGCCGTCCTGCGCGCCCTGAAGGAATTCAGCCAGGGCCGCCAGGGGCTGGGATTCATCGCCAGCGGCGTTTTCCGCGACCTGGACGGCGGGGAATTGGACGGGATCCTGGGCCGACAGGCGCTGGCCCTGGGAGCCGACGGCTGGCTGCACCTGGGGAAAAAGCGGGAATGGGCGCTGACCGGCTGGCTGGGGGCGACCCGCGTCGACGGCAGCCCGGAGTACATCCAGGGGCTGCAGCGGTCGCCGCGCCATTATTTCCAGCGTCCCGACGCCGGCCACCTCTCCCTCGACGACGGCGCTGCGTCGCTGAGCGGTTGGGCCGGCCGCGTCACCCTGAACCGCCAGAAAGGCAGCCTGGTCTTCAACGCCGCCCTGGGCGGGATATCGCCGGGCTTCGAGGCCAACGACCTGGGCTACCAGTCGCGCGGCGACTACGTCAACACCCACCTGGCCGCCGGCTATAGCTGGCTCCATCCCGGCCGGCTCTTCCGCAGCGCCCAGTTGCTGGGCGCCGTTGCCCGAAGCTGGGATTTCGGCGGCTATGCCCTGTCGGAGAACTACTACGTTTTCGCTAATGGCCAGTTGCTGAATTATTGGGGCGGCGAGATCGACCTGGGTTACGTCGACGCCGCCTTTGACAGGGAGGCCACGCGCGGCGGCGTACTGCTGCGCCAGCCGCCCGGCTACTGGATCAGCGGCTATGTGTTCAGCGACAGCCGCAAGCGATGGGTGTTCTCCGTGTTCGGCGAAGCCTCGCGGCGCCGGGACGGCAGCCGGGAACTCAGCATCGGGCCCGAATGGCTCTGGAAGCCGCGCAGCAACGTTTCCCTGTCCATCGAGCCGGAGTTCGAGCTCATCCGCAGCCAGCGCCAGTGGGTGGCCAACGTCACCGACCCGTGGATGACCGCCACCTACGGCACGCGCCACGTTTTCGCCCGCTTGAATGAAAAAGTCCTCTCGGTTGAGATGCGCCTGAATTGGATCTTCTCCCCGCGCATCAGCCTGCAAATGTTCCTGCAGCCGCTGCTGGCCGTCGGTTCCTACTCCGGCTACAAGGAGCTGGCGCAGCCGTCCAGCCGCTGCTTCCACGCCTACGGCTCCGGCGATTCGACGATCTTCCGCTCTGGCGAGGGCTTCCGCGTCGACCCGGACGGCGCCGGCCCGGCGCCGTCGTTCGCCTTCGCCGATCCCGATTTCAATTTCAAGTCGCTGCGCGGCACGGTGGTTTTCCGCTGGGAGTACCGCCCCGGATCCACCCTGTACTTCGTCTGGACGCAGAACCGCCAGGACGTCGCCAACCCCGGCGACTTCGACTTCGGCCGCGACGTCGCCGACCTGGTTTCGGCCAGGGGCGACAACGTCTTCATGCTCAAGGCGACCTATCGCTTCAATTTGTAGGGACATGCTGCAGGGGAACAAGTGTCAATGTCAGCAGGAAAGGAAAGTAATCGGTTGACGGTAGACGGTTGATGGTCAGAATGGGTAATATTAAGACTTAAATCCCAAATCCCAAGCACCAAATTCCAAACAAATCACAAATTTCAAATTCCAAATTCCAATTAACCAAACAAAGGCGCTTCCAGAGATATTGTCAAATGTTGTGTACGAGGGATGATGTTTGTCATGCCGCATGCAT
>CAZLSH010000036.1:0-21081 GCA_964562095.1 uncultured Clostridia bacterium
TCGAGAAAAAGGTCAAGCACGACGTCATCGCCTTTCTGACCTCGCTGGAGGAGTCGCTCGGCGCCGACTCGGCCTACGTGCACAAGGGCATCACCTCCTACGACGTGGTCGACACCGCCCTGTCGCTGCTCATCCGCGAGTCGCTGGACCTGGTCCTGGCCCGCTGCCGGGAGCTGAAGCGGGTGCTGCTGGACAAGGCATTCGCCTACCGCGACCTGCCGGCCATCGGCCGCACCCACGGCATCCACGCCGAGCCCATCGCCTTCGGCTGCAAGTTCCTGATCTGGCACGAGGAGATGGAGCGCAACCTGCGGCGGCTGCAGAGCGCCCGGGAGGCCGCGGCGGTGGGCAAGGTGTCGGGCTCGGTGGGGACCTACATCCACTTTCCGGCCGCCGGCGAGGCGCGGGTGCTGCGCCGGCTGGGGCTGAAGCCCTGCCGGGTCTCCTCGCAGATCATCCAGCGCGACCGCCACGCCGAGGTCATCGCGGCGCTGGCCCTGCTGGGCACCGGCCTGGAAAAGATCGCCGTCGAGATCCGCCATCTGCAGAAGACCGAGTCGCTCGAGGCCGAAGAGCCCTTCACCCGCGGGCAAAAGGGCTCCTCCTCCATGCCGCACAAGCGCAACCCCGTGCGCTGCGAGCGCGTATCCGGGCTGGCGCGCATTTTGCGCGGCCACGCGGCCGTGGCGCTGGAGAACAACGTCCTCTGGCACGAGCGCGACATCTCCCATTCCTCGGCCGAGCGGGTCATCTTCCCCGACGCCTTCCACCTGGCCGTGTTCCTGCTCGACGACGTGACCGACGTGCTGCGGCACCTGGTCGTCTATCCCGAGAATGTCCGCCGCAACCTGGAACTGACCCAGGGCGTGTACTTCTCCCAGAAAGTGCTGACCCTGCTGGTCGAGAAGGGCATGGCCCGCCAGCGCGCCTACGAGCTGGTGCAGGCGCAGGCCATGCGCTCGTGGCGGGAAAAGCGCAGCTTCCGCGAGCTGGTCCTGGCCGACCCGGCCATCACCGCCGCCTGCCCGGTCTCCGAGCTCGAGAAGGCCTTTTCCCTGAAGGCGATGCTGTCCGGGACCCGGGACATCTTCCGGCGCTTCTCCCGGCGGGGGGACTAGAGGGGCCATGGCCCTGGCGACGATCGATTCGGTCCTGGAACAGATCGACGGCCTGGTGCGCGGCGCCGGCGCCGAGGGTGGCCGGGATTTTCGCCTGCGCCTGGAGGAGCTGGTGCGCCGGGGCGGCCGGAGCACCGAGAACGCCATCGTCCACTACATCACCGGCCGCGCCGTCGGCATGGCCACGCGCATCGACCTGGTGCGCATGGCCGGCTACATCCGCAGCGACGCCTTCCTGCTGCCGCTGAAGAAGGTCATCGCCATGGGCGAGGACGACCTGCTGCGCGAGGAGGCCATCCTCAGCATCGCCAAGTACAACGACCGCCGCGCCCTGGACATCCTCGAGGCGGCCCTGGGCCGGATCGCCAAGCCGCAGCTGCAGGCGGTGATCACCCAGGCCATCGAGCGCATCAAGGCGAACAGCCCCCTGCTGGCCATGCTGCCGCGCTTCCTGCGCGGCGGCCGCGACTCCGACCTGTTCCAGGTCACGCTGAAAGTGTTCAAGAAGATTCTCGCTCCCGCCGATGCCAGGACCTTCATCGCCTACCTGCACCACGGCGACCAGGCGGTGTCGGAGGGCTCCTTCGAGATCCTGTGCGCCCGCGGCGACGAGGCGGTCTATTTTTTCGTGGCCGAGTATTTCCGCGAGCAATCCCGCCTGCTGCTGCGGACGGCGGAGAGCCGAGTGGGCGCCGCGCGCCTGGAGCGGCTGATCGTCGCCCTGCGCGATTATCTGGAATGTTACCCGCAGTTCTTTCCGCAACTGCGCCCGGATATCGCGGACTTGAACCAGCGGGCGGACGGAGCCGCCTGGGGCGAGGCGCTTACGGCGCTGATCAACGCCCTGGATCCGCTGATGCAGGCGCGATGAACGGGAAAGGAGCTGCAACATGGCGATGATCCGCAGGGTATTCGTGGAAAAGAAGGACGGGTTCGCCGGCGAGGCCCGGGCGCTGCTGGCCGACCTGCGCGACAACCTGGGAATCAAGGCGTTGAACGGCCTGCGCCTGCTCAACCGCTATGACGCGTGCGGCCTCAATGCCGGCGAATGGCAGCGGGCATGCCAGGCCGTCTTTGCCGAACCGCCGCTGGACGAGGTCCGCCAGGAGAAGCTGGCGCTGGCGACGGGCGAGACCGCGTTCGCCGTCGAGTACCTGCCCGGGCAGTACGACCAGCGGGCCGACTCCGCCGTGCAGTGCCTGCAGCTGCTCTTCCCGCGCCGCCGCCCCGAGGTGGCCGCCGCCCGCGTCATCGTCCTGAAGGGAGAACTGGCGCCGGCGGACCTGGATACGGTCAAGAATTACCTGATCAACCCGGTGGACTCGCGCGAGGCCGCCATGGCCAAGCCGCGCGCGCTGGCGCTGCGCCCGGCCGCGCCGGCAACGGTGCCGGTGCTGAAGGGATTCCGGACGATGAGCGACGATGGGCTGCACCGCCTGGCGCAGGAACTGGGCCAGGCCATGGACGAGGCCGACCTGCGCATCTGCCGGGCCCATTTCCGCGACCGGGAGGGGCGCGACCCGACCCTGACCGAGGTGCGCCTGCTCGATACCTATTGGTCGGACCATTGCCGGCATACCACGTTCCTGGCCGTCATCGACAGCATCGAGATATCCCCCGGCGCCTGGGCCGAGCCCCTGCGGCGGGCCTACGAAACCTACCTGGAGGCGCGCGGCAGCCTTTACCGCCGGCGCCCGGTCGATCTCTGCCTGATGGACCTGGCCCTGCTGGCCATGAAGGAGCTGCGCGCCGGGGGGCGGCTGGCGGACGTCGACCTCTCCGACGAGATCAATGCCTGCACCGTCAAGGCCATGATTGACGTCGACGGCGTCGGGGAGGAGTGGCTGATCCTGTTCAAGAACGAGACCCACAACCATCCGACCGAGATCGAGCCTTTCGGCGGCGCCGCCACCTGCCTGGGCGGCGCCATCCGCGACCCCCTGTCGGGGCGGGCTTTCGTCTACCAGGCCATGCGCGTCACCGGCAGCGGCGATCCCCGCCGGCCGGTCGCCGCCACCCTGCCGGGAAAACTGCCGCAGCGCAAGATCACCACCGAGGCGGCCCGGGGCTTCAGCTCCTACGGCAACCAGGTGGGACTGGCCACCGGACAGGTCAGCGAGGCCTATCACGAGGGCTACGTGGCCAAGCGTCTGGAGATCGGCGCCGTCATCGGCGCCGCGCCGCGGCGCAACGTCGTGCGCCGCCAGCCGGAGGCGGGGGACGTGGTGCTGCTGGTGGGCGGCCGCACCGGCCGCGACGGCATCGGCGGCGCCACCGGCTCCTCCAAGGCCCATGGCGAGGGATCGCTGCGCAGCTGCGGCGCCGAGGTGCAGAAAGGCAACCCGCCGGTCGAGCGCAAGCTGCAGCGGCTGTTCCGCGATCCGCGCGCCAGCCGCCTGATCAAGCGCTGCAACGACTTTGGCGCCGGCGGCGTCGCCGTGGCCGTCGGCGAGCTGGCGCCGGGCCTGGAGATCGACCTCGACCGCGTGCCCAAGAAATACGCCGGGCTCGACGGCACCGAGCTCGCCCTCTCCGAGTCGCAGGAGCGCATGGCCGTGGTGCTGGGCGCCGCCGACTGGCGCCGCTTCCAGAAACTGGCCGCCGCGGAGAATCTCGAGGCCACCGCCATCGCCCGCGTCTCCTCCCGGCCGCGGCTGCGGATGAAATGGCGCGGCCGCGCCATCGTCGATATCGAGCGCGTCTTTCTCGACAGCCATGGCGCCCGGCGCCGGGCCGCGGTGAAGGTCGAGGAGCCCGCCGCCGCCGGCGATTTCTTCAGGGCTCTGCCCGGCGGCAGCAAGCTGCCTGACCTGGGCGCCGCCTGGAAGGCCATGCTGGCGGGTTTGAGCGCCTGCTCGCAGCAGGGGCTGGGCGAGCACTTCGATTCCTCGATCGGCGCCGCTTCGGTGCTCTGCCCCCATGGCGGCCGCTTCCTGTCCACGCCGATCGAGGCTATGGCGGCGAAAATGCCGCTGCTCCATGGCGAAACGCACTGCGCCACGCTCATGAGCCATGGATTCCAGCCCGCCCTCTGCGCCTGGAGCCCGTTCCACGGGGGCATCTACGCGGTGATCGAGGCGCTGGCGCGGCTGGCGGCCGGCGGCGGCGACATCCGCCTCGCCCGCCTGACCCTGCAGGAATATTTCCCCAAGCCCGGCCTCGATCCGCGGCGCTGGGGGTTGCCGTTCGCCGCCCTGCTGGGGGCGTTCATTGCCCAGCGCGAGCTGGAAGTCGCCGCCATCGGCGGCAAGGACAGCATGTCGGGGTCCTTCCGCGACCTGGACGTGCCGCCGACCCTGGTCGCCTTCGCCGTCGTCCTGGCCGACGCGCGCCGCGTCCTCTCTCCCGAGTTCAAGAAGGCGGGGAGCCAGGTCGTGCTGCTGGCGCTGCCGCGCGATGAGCGCGAGATGCCCGACTTCGCCGCGTTCAGGAAGAACTGCGCTCGGGTTCACGAGCTGGCGGGCCGGGGCAGGATCCTGGCCGCCCAGTCGCTGCACGCCGGCGGCCTGGCCGAGGCGGTCAGCAGGATGTGCTTCGGCAACCGCCTGGGCTTCGCCTTCGACAGGGAAGTGCCCGCGCCGGAACTGCTGGCGCCCGCCATCGGCTCGCTGCTGCTGGAGGTGGCGGGAAAGGAGGATGTCGACAGGCTGTTTGCCGGCACGAATCACCGCCTGCTGGGCCGCACTTCGGCCGAGGCCCGCATCCGCGTCAACGGACTGGAGCTGGACGTGGAGGAACTGCAGGCGCATTGGCAAAAGCCCCTGGAGGATGTCTTCCCCACCCGGGTGCAAACCGCCCCGGTCGCGGATGGCTGCGAACGACCGCTGTTCCGGGGCCGTCCGGGCCGAAAGAGGGGACGGCCGCTGGCCCGGCCGCGGGTGCTGATCACGGTCTTCCCGGGGACGAACAACGAGTACGACGTCGCCCGCGCCTTTGAAAAGGCGGGGGCCGTCGCCGACGTTTTCGTCTTCCGCAACCTGACCGCCGCCGCCATCGAGGCCTCCATCGCCGAGCTGGCGCGCAAGCTGGGGAATGCCCAAATGCTGATGATCCCCGGAGGTTTCAGCGCCGGCGACGAGCCCGACGGCTCGGGCAAGTTCATCGCCGCCGCCTTCCGCCACCCGCGCCTGCGCGACGCCGTCCATCGCCTGCTGGAGAAAAGGGACGGTCTGATCCTAGGCATCTGCAATGGCTTCCAGGCCCTGGTCAAGCTGGGGCTGCTGCCCCACGGCGAGATCCGCGACCTGACCCCTGATTCACCGACCCTGGCCGCCAACCTCATCGGCCGCTTCGTGTCGCGGCCGGTGCGCACCCGGGTGGTCTCGACGCTGTCGCCGTGGTTCTCGCTCTGCAGGGCCGGCGAGATCCACACCGTGCCGGTGGCCCACGCCGAGGGGCGCTTCACGGCGCCGGCGGCGACCGTCGAGCTGCTGTTCTCCCTGGGGCAGGTGGCCACGCAGTACGTCGACTTCGAAGGCCGGCCGACCATGGACTCCTTCTTCAACCCCAACGGCTCGCTGCTGGCCATCGAGGGCATCACCAGCCCCGACGGCCGCGTGCTGGGCAAGATGGCCCATTCCGAGCGCCTGCTGGGCAGCGACCTCTTCAAGAACGTCCCCGGCGCCAAGGACCAGAAGATCTTCGCCTCCGGGGTGCGGTATTTCAAATAATCATTTTTATTTCGTATGGCTGTAGGGGCGGGGTTTTCCCGCCCAAAGGAAAAGGGGAATGCCGCAATATTTGGGGTGCGACGGCGATGTGCGCGACAACCGGGGCGCGATGACCGCGCCCCTACGCAAGAAAGATCATGGTAATCGGGCGCGGCCCGCCGTGCCCCTTGCGCCATATGAAAATCAAGCTGAACATTTCTTGTAATTTCCATCACGTGTATTTATAATCGTTTTGATTCTATAAAAAAGCATCTGGACCAGAAGATCTTTGTTTTCGGGGAGAAATGTTCCCGGCAGGCGAGAATCATCCCTGACCAGGTGTTGTTGGTATCAATCGGCGCACGGAAAAATGTGAGGCAATGATGAAGATTAGACATCTGCTGGCTTTGGGAAGCGTCATCCCCGTGATATTCTGGGGCATGCTGACCGTCTGCGGATATGTGATGGGGGACTACAACCACCTGACGCGACTGGTGAGCGAACTGGGCGCGATCGGGACGAGGACGCAATACATGTTCACGGCCGGGCTGCTCGCTTGCGCAATCCTGAGTGTTCTATTCGTGATCGGATTGTGTGGAGAATGCGAGAAGAGAGAGATCAGCATGATCCCGGCGCTGATCATCCTTTCGTTCTCGTTCTCCATCGGCGGTGCGGCGATCTTTCCGCTGCCCCTGCGCCTGCATTTGTGGGCGGGCATGCCCTCGATCGTGCTGTTCCTCTCGCCGCTGGCGGCGCTGGCCCTATGGCGGAAAGAAAAAGCGCCTGGGGATATGCGGCTCTGGGCGATCGTGAGCCTGGCGCTCATGCTGCTGGGTTTCCTCGCCTTCATGCCCGACGTGCTGGGCGTTTATCCGGGCCTGAAGCAGCGCTTTTTCCATGTCGGCTGGTCGCTGTGGTTCATCGGCCTGGGCCGTGTTTTCATTCGATCGGCAAAATATCGTGGAGCTTGAATGTCGAAAGAGGAAAACGAGATCAAGGAGATGGTCGACCGCAGGCGGGGCCGGGTGTGCAAGGTATACGCCAGGATCGGCAATGAGTGGAAAATGACCATGCACACCGGGTACTGCAATACTGAAGCCGCGGGGGAATAATCGTTATTGGTTGTTGACAAGGCGGGAGTTCGATATTATAATAATCAGCGATATCAGAGAAAACTGATTAATCAGAAATAGAAGGAGCGGCAATGACCAAGAAAAAAGAAGGCGGGTCGGGCGGCGGCTGCTGCCAGGTCACTTCGCTGGTGAGCGTGGACGAGCGCGGGCAGATGATCCTGCCCAAGGAGATTCGCGAGAAGGCGGGCATCAGGGCCGGCGACAAGCTGGCGCTGGTGGCCTGGGAAAAGGACGGCGCGGTCTGCTGCCTGACCCTGATCAAGGCCGACGAGCTCGGCGGCATGGTCAGGGACAAGCTGGCACCGGTGCTGACCGGGCTGATTAGGGAATAAGTGAAAAAAAAGGAGGTTTTCATGATCGAGAAAGACATAAAGAAGGAAGTCAAGAAAAGGTACGGCGGCATTGCCACGTCGTCGGGTTCGTGCTGCTGTTCCTCGTCCTCGGGTTGTTGCGGCACTTCGCCCTCTGCCGAAGAGATGAGCGCCAGCGTCGGCTACACGCCGGCCGAACTGGCCGTGCTCCCCGAGGGCGCCAACCTCGGCCTCGGCTGCGGCAATCCCGTCGCCCTGGCCGCGCTGCAGCCCGGCGAGATTGTCCTCGACCTGGGCTCGGGCGGCGGCATCGACTGTTTCCTGGCCGCGCGCCAGGTCGGCCCGCAAGGACATGTGATCGGCGTGGACATGACCGATGAGATGCTGGTCCTGGCCCGCCAGAACGCCGCCAAGAGCGGCTTGAACAACGTCGAGTTCCGCCAGGGCGAGATCGAAAACCTGCCGGTCGAGGACGAAACCATCGATTCCGTCATCTCCAACTGCGTCATCAACCTCTCGACCGACAAGGAGCGCGTATTTCGCGAAGTGTACCGCGTGCTGAAGCCGGGCGGGCGCATGATGGTCTCCGACATCGTCCTGGACGGCGAACTCCCCGGGCAGGTAAAGGACTCGATCGCCGCCTACACCGGCTGCATCGGCGGCGCCCTGAAGCGCGCCGACTACCTGGCGGCCATGGCCAAGGCCGGGTTCACCCAAGTGGAAGTCGTGTCCTCGACCCCGGTCCCGGTCGATCTCTGGGCCGATTTCCCCGAAGAGGTGCAAACGCTCTCGCGCGAGGAGATCAAGGCGGCGCTCGGCGCCATCGCCAGCGTCAAGGTCGCGGCGAAAAAAAAATCCTGATCGCGATGACTGGGCGGCCGGGTCCCGCCACCCGTGCCGCCGCCCGGCTGATTTGCTATAATGGTCAAAATGAAAAGCTGGGAAACAAAGAACGGCTATAAAATAGTCAGGATGCTTGCCGGGAGAAGCAACGTTTTTCTCGTTTCCCATGGCGGAAAAAATATCCTGGTCGATTCGGGACCGGGCAGCCGCTGGAAAACGCTGGACCGGCGCCTGCGGCGGCTGGGCGTCGGGCGCCTCGACGCCCTGGTCCTGACCCACGCCCATTACGACCATGCCGGCAACGCGGCCCGGCTGCAGGAAAAGTATGAGGCCAGGGTGATCGCGCACATCGTCGAAGGGCCCTTTCTGTCCAAGGGCGAGAACAACGCCGTCAACGGCACCCATGCGCTGACCCGCCTTATGGTCGCCGGACTGGGCAAGCTCTTTGCCCGCCGGGCCCGCTATGAGCCGTGCCGGCCCGACATCCAGGTCGATCCCGCATTCGATCTCCGCGAATTCGGTTTCAAGGCCAATATCCCGCATACTCCGGGCCACACGCCCGGCTCGCTGAGCGTGATCGTCGACGACGAGATCGCCCTGGTGGGCGACGCCATGTTCGGGATCTTTCCCTGGTCCGTCTTCCCGCCCTACGCCGTGGATGCCGGCGATCTGGTCAGGAGCTGGGGGAAGCTGCTGGCCACGAAATGCCGCCTTTTCCTTCCGGCCCACGGTTCGGCGACCACGCGGCGGCGGGTGGCGAGGGACTACGACAAGCGCAGCGCCCGCAGGGGAAAAGGAGGATGCGGTGGGGCAAGCAAAATCGATCGCTGAAAACAGTGCGTACCCCGGTATAATGGCCGGGTTCAAGGTCGTCGACCGCACTTCAAAAAACAGGCCCATGGTCCGGTTCTATACGGGAAAGGCTGCAGCCGCCAGGGAGAAAAAATCATGAAAACGGATAGAAAGCACCGCGTCTGCCCGGTGGAGGCGGCGGGCATGCTCGAGCATCCGCTGCGCCGGCTGTATGAAAATCCGCAACGCATCCTGCGCCCTTTCGTGGGCGCGGGCATGGACGTCCTCGACTTCGGCTGCGGCCCCGGCTTCTTCACCCTGGAGATGGCGCGCCTCGCCGGCCCCACGGGGCGAGTGACCGCGGTCGACCTGCAGCAGGGGATGCTGGACAGGGCGCGGGAAAAACTGGAGCGGGCCGGGCTCGCCGATCCGGTGACGTTCCATCTCTGCGGCGCCGACGCCATCGGCCTGGCGGGCGCGTTCGATTTCATCCTGGTTTTCCACGTCCTCCATGAAGTTCCCGACCCGGAGGGCTTTCTGCGTGAGTTGAAGGGGCTGTTGAAACCGGGGGGACGGATCCTGCTGGCTGAACCCGGCTTCCACGTTTCCCGCGCTGAGTTCCAGGGATCGCTCGAACTTGTGAAACTGGCCGGGCTGGAGGCCGGACCCGGGCCGCGCATCCCGTTCAGCCGCACGGCGGTGCTGCATGGAAGCGGCGATGAAAAAGATCAGCGCAGGAGGAAAACGGCCCGGTGAAAACGCGTTCGCTCAAAAGCAAAACTCGCCGCTTTCATTGACATTGCGCGCTGATTTGCCCAAAATAGGCCCAGGCGCAGGATCCAGGTCGGCGGGGAAGGCGCCTGGTTGCGACGGGAAATCCTCAAAGGAGAAGAGCATATGCCGATGGACCGCCCCTGGCTGAAGCATTACGAAACCGGTGTCCCCCACGACGTCGGGACGCCCGGAATCACCCTGCAGGACCTGCTGCCCCAGGCCGCCGAGAAGTACCCCGGGCGCACGGCGCTGGTCATGGCCATGGCCGCCGCCGGCCGGCTCTTTTCCTACCCCGTCTCCTACCGCCGGCTCCAGCGCGACGTCGACCGCTTCGCCGCCGGGCTGCAGGGGCTCGGCGTGCAGGCGGGGGACCGCGTGGCCCTCTACCTGCCCAATTGCCCGCAGTTCGTCATCGCCTACCTGGCGGCCGTGCGCGCCGGCGCCATCGTCGTCCCCTTCAACCCGCTCTACTCGGCCCGCGAGACCGAGTACCAGCTCAAGGACTGCGGCGCGACCGTGGCCGTCGTCCTCGACCGCTTCTTCCCGCTGGTCGACGGCGTGCGCGGCAAAACCGGCCTGCGCCAGGTGGTGGTCACGCGCATCAAGGAGTATTTCCCGCCGCTGCTCTGGACGCTGTATTCCCTGACCAAGGAGCGCAAGCTGGAGAAGTTCCGCCTGCGCCCCGGCGACCGCTGGTTCCGGGACCTGCTCGGCGCCGGCACGCCCCGGCCGGTGCGGGTGGATAGCGAGGATACCGCGGTCCTGCTCTATACCGGGGGCACGACCGGCGTATCGAAGGGGGTCGAGCTTTCGCATCGCAACCTGATGGTGAACATGGAACAGAACCGCCTGTGGGCCGGCATCCGCGACGGCGTCGAGGTGTCGCTGGCGGCGGTGCCCCTGTTCCACGGCTTCGGCCTCACCTGCTGCCTGCATCTCGGGCTGCGCACCGGCGCGACCATCCTGCTGGCGCCCATGCCCACCGACACCGCCGGCCTGGTCCAGACCATCGAGCGCTTGCGGCCGACGATCTTCCCGGTGGTGCCGACCTTCCTGATCTCGATCGCCGGCTTCCCGGGCATCGAGGGCCGCGACCTGCGCTCCGTGCGCGTCTGCCCCTGCGCCGGTTCGCCGCTGGCGCCGGCGGTGCAGCGCGCGTTCATCGGGAAGACGGGCGTGCGCCCGGTGGAGGGCTACGGGCTGACCGAGGCCGGCCCGGTGACCCACGGCAACCCGCCCTTCGGCGACGACCGCCACGGCACCATCGGCCTGCCGTACCCGGGGACCGAGGCGCGCGTCGTCGACTTCGAGACCGGCGGGATCGACATGCCTTTCGAGGGCGATTGGACGCAGCCCGGGGAGATCATCGTCCGCGGGCCGCAGGTGATGAAGGGCTACTGGCAGCGGCCGCAGGAGACGGCGGCGCAGCTCCGCAACGGCTGGCTGCACACCGGCGATATCGGCCAGATGCACCGCGACGGCTACTTCCGCGTCGTCGACCGGCTGAAGGACATGATCATCCGCTCGGGGATGAACATCTACCCGGCCGAGGTGGAGGCCGTGCTCCACGAGCACCCCAAGGTGCTCGAGGCGCTGGTGATCGGCATTCCCGACGCCCTGCGCGGCGAGCTGGTCAAGGCCTTCGTGGTGCCGCGCGACGGCGCCCAGCTCGGGGAGGAGGAGATCCTGGCCTTCTGCCGGCAGAACCTGGCCAGGTTCAAGGTGCCCGCGGCGGTGGAGATCCGCGACGGCCTGCGCCACTCGGCGGTGGGCAAGCCCCTGCGCCGCGCCCTGCGCGAGGAGCTGAACCTGGTGACGGCGTGACCCCGGGCGCCGGGGACGGACCGACCGCCCTGGTCACCGGGGTCTCGGCCCTGGTATCGGGAGCGACGGGATTCCTCGGCAGCCGCCTGGCCGTCGCCCTGGCCTGGAAGGGAACCGCCGTTCGTGCCCTGGCCCGGCCGACCAGCGACGTTTCGCCGCTGGCTGCCGGCGGCATCGAGATCATGACCGGCGACCTGGCGGACGATGATGCGCTGGCCCGGGCCGTTGCCGGGCAGCAACTGGTCTTCCATACCGCCGGCCGGGTCGGCGATTGGGGCGCCGGCGATGAATTCCGCCGGGTGAACGTCGACGGCACGGCGCGGCTGATCGCCGCCTGCCGGAAGCGGCGCGTGCGCCGCCTGGTCCACGTGAGCTCGCTGACCGTGCTGGGCCTGCCGCGCGACGGCGCCCGCGTCGACGAGGAAACGCCGCCGGCCGTTTCCGCCGTTGATGCCTACAGCGCCAGCAAGATCGCCGGCGAGGAACTGGTGCGCCGGGCGCACGGTGCCGACGGCCTGGAGACGGTGGTGGTGCGGCCCGGCGTGATCTGGGGCCCCGGCGATCCCACGTTCCTGCCGCGCTTCGCGGCGCTGCTGCGCCGGGGCAGGATGGTCCTGGTCGACGGCGGCCGCAACCGCGTCGCCCTCTCCCATGTCGACAACCTGGTCCAGGGCATGATCCTGGCCGCCACCGTTCCCGCGGCGGCGGGTCAGGTCTATCACCTCACCGACGGCGAGGAGATCACCGCCGCGGAGGCCTTCGGGCTGCTGGCCGAAACCCTCGGCGTGCCGCCGCCGCGCCGCTCGCTGCCTTTTCCCGTCGCTCATGCCGCCGCCGCCCTGATGGAGGCCTGGGCCCGGCTGCGCCGCCGGCCTGCCCCTCCCGCTTTCACGCGCTACGGCGTGCGCCTGGTCGCCAGCGACTGTGGCTACGACATCGGCAAGGCGCGGCGCGAGCTGGGCTACCGGCCGGCGGTCAGCTTCCGCCTGGGGCTCGCCGCCCTGGCCGCGGCAAAGGCGCTGCCGTGAGCTCTGCCGGGCAGAAGGTCCGCATCGAGAGCCTGGGGGCCTATCTCCCCGAAAAGGTACTGACCATGGAGGAGCTTCTCGCCACCTGCCGCCGCCGGCCGCCGTGGGACCTGGAGCGCATCACCGGCATCCGCGAACGGCGGGTGGCGGTGGGCGAGTATGCCGTCGACCTGGCGGTGCAGGCGGCCCGCCAGGCGCTGGCGATGTCGCGCTACCCGGCTCGCGAGCTCGACGTGGTCATCTGCGCCAGCATCTCCAAGCACCACGGCGAGAATGAGTTTCATCTTGAGCCGGCCACCGCCGCCCGCGTCGCCCGAGCGATCGGCGCCGCCTCCGCCCGCGCCTTCGACGTGGTCAACGCCTGCGCCGGCATGCTGACCGGCATCTACGTGCTGCAGGGCCTGATCCGTTGCGGCGCGGCGCGGCGCGGGATGGTGGTCTCCGGCGAGCACAACCTGCCGGTGACGCGCACCGCGGCCCGCGAGCTGCGCCACCGCTTCGACGGCCAGATGGCCGCCCTCACCCTGGGCGACGGCGGCGCCGCCGTGATCCTTGACGCCGCCTCCGACCCCGCTGCCGGCTTCGTTTACCTGGACCTGGTCACCGGGGCCCGGCACGACCATTACTGCTTCTCCCGCCCCTCACGACGCGGCGCGGGAGGCATCCTGGTGACCCGGGCGCACGGGCTGCAACGCAAGGGCAACGAGCATTTCCCCGCCTACCTGAAGGAAGCCCTCGACCGCAGCGGCTGGACCCTCGCCGACCTCGACCACATCATCCCGCACCAGGTTTCGGTGCGGGCCATCGCGAACAGCGCCCGGGCCGTGGAGCGATTCCTCGGCTGCCCGCTGCCGCCGGTCACCCGGGTCAGCGCCGATGTCTGCGCCAACACCTCCACGACCAGCCACTTCCTGGCCCTGCACCGCTTCATCCTGGACGGGACCATCCGCGCCGGCGACAACCTGCTGTTCGTATCGGGCGCTTCGGGGATCGTGATCTCCCATGCCGCCTACACCTTCGACGACCTGCCCGAGCGCTACCGCACGAAGTGGGGCAAGGAAGGCGGGCCATGATGCGGCGCGTGCGCATTGCCGGCATCGGGGTGAGTCCTCCGGGCTTCCGCCTGTGGCGACGGGGATCGCTGGCGCGGGCGGTGCAAGCCGGCCGCCGCTGCCTGGCGGCCGCCCGCCGCCGCCCGGCCGATGTCGGGCTGCTCATCCACGCCGGCGTGACCCGTGACCATCATGTCTGCGAGCCGGCGAACGCCGCCTATATCCAGCATCGGCTGGGGATCAACGTCGAATTCCACGGGGCGCGCACCCTCTCCTTCGACCTGGGCAACGGCGGCTGCGGCATGCTCGACGCCGCCCACGTCCTCTGCACGCTGCTGCAGGAGGGGACGCCGCGCTGCGGCATGGTCACCGCCTCGGAAGGCAACGCCGACTGGCGTGCCAAGGGCGAGCCGCCATGCCCCGACAGCGGGGCGGCGCTCCTGCTCGAGCTTTCGCCGCGCCCGGGAACGGGGTTCGGTTCCTTCGCATTTCTGACCCGCGCCGAACACGCCGAAATGGCCACCACCGTGGTCTCGCTGGCCGAGGCGCGCGGGCGGCTGCTGACGCAACGGCGGCCCGGGCTGGAAGACCAGTGGCTGGAGATGGCCGGGAAGATTGTGGCTGAGGTGCTGGAGAAGGAAAGGCTGAAGCGGGAGGGGATCGAGCGGGTCATCCCGGCGCAAATTTCGCCGGGCTTCCTGGGGCGCTTGCCCGGGGCGATCGGCATTCCGGCCGGGCGCATCGCTGATTTTTCAGCCGACCTGCCCGATACCCTGTCCACATCGGTGTTCATGGCCCTGGAACGGGAATGGCGGCTCCGCCCCCCCATGGCCGGCCGGGCATTCCTGCTGCTGGCCTTCGGCTCGGGCCTGACGGCCGCCGCCGCCACCTATCATTTCTGATGATCGGAACGGGTCCCGGGGATGATCGGGACGGTTTCCGCCGGTCGGGGCCGGCCTATTTTCTCTCGGCCTTTTTCGCGCGCAGGTCGGCCAGCAGCTTTTCCTCGATCGACTTGGGCAGGGGCGAATACTGCAGGAACTCGATGGAGTGGCTGGCGCGGCCGCTGGAGACGGTGCGCAGCACCGAGGCGTAGCCGAACATCTCCATCAGCGGGATGCTGCCGTTGATCTTTTGCGAGCCCTTGCGGAAGCGGCGCATGCTGTCGATGCGGCCGCGGCGGCGGTTGACGTCGCCGATGATCTCGCCCATGTATTCGTCGGGCGTGTTGATCTCGATCTTCATGATCGGTTCCAGGATGTGCGGCGCGGCCTTGGCGATGGCCTCCTTGATCGCCAGCTGGGCGCAGGTCTTGAAGGCCTGCTCGGAGGAGTCCACGGCGTGGAAGCTGCCGTCGAGCAGGACGAACTTGACGTCGACCATGGGGTAGCCGGCGAAGGGGCCCTTTTCCATCGAGGCGCGGAAGCCCTTTTCGATGGCCGGGATGAACTCCTTGGGAATGTTGCCGCCCTTGATGTGGTTGACGAACTCCAGGCCCAGGCCGCTGTTGGGCTCGAGGCGCATCTCGATATGGGCGAACTGGCCCTTGCCGCCGGTCTGCTTCTTGAACTTGGTGTTGCTTTCGCCTTCCCGGGTGATGGCCTCGCGGAAGGCCACGGCGGGCTGGCCGACCTTGACGTCGACCTTGTGCTCGGTCCTGAGGCGGTCGACGATGATGTCCAGGTGCAGCTCGCCCATGCCCGAGATCACCGTCTCCTCGGTCTCGTCGTCGAAATGCACCTTGAAGGAGGGGTCCTCCAGCGACAGCTTGTGCAGAGCGGCCGACAGCTTGTCGCGCTCCCTGGCCGACGGCGGCTCGATCTTCAGGTCGATGACCGTGTCGGGATAGTGGATGTTCTCCAGCAGCAGCGGCTCCTTCTCGGAGCACAGGGTGTCGCCGGTGGTGGTGAACTTGGTGCCGATCAGGGCGGCGATGTCGCCGGCGCGCACGGCGTCGATCTCCTCGCGGCGGTCGGCGTGGATGCGCAGGATGCGGCCGATGCGCTCGCGCTTGTCCTTGACCGGGTTGTAGATATAGCTGCCGGCCTGCAGCTCGCCGGAGTAGACGCGGATGAAGGTCTGCTGGCCGACGAAGGCGTCGTTGATGATCTTGAAGGCCAGGGCGGCGAAGGGTTCCTTGGAGGACGGCTTGCGCGAGATCGCCTTTTGGCGGTCGTCGAGATCGCTGCCGACGATGATGCCGCGGTCGACGGGCGAGGGCAGGTAGTCGACCACCGCGTCCAGCAGCAGGCGGATGCCCTTGTTCTTGAAGGCGGTGCCGCAGAACACCGGGGTGATGCACAGGGTGAGGACGGCGTGGCGCGTGGCGCGCTGGATGTCCTCCACGCTGATCTCCTTCTCGTTGAGGAATTTCTCCATCAGGTCGAGGTCGAAGTCGGCCAGCCTCTCCAGCATCCGGTAGCGCAGCTGGCGGGCCGGTTCCAGCAGGCCGGCGGGGACCTGCGAAACCTTCATCTCTATGCCGTCGTAGGTGACGGCCTGCATCCGGACCAGGTCGACCACGCCCTGGAAATTCTCCTCGCTGCCGATGGGCAGCTGGTAGAGCAGGGCGTTGGCGCCCAGCATCTCGTTCATCATTTCCACCGTCTGGAACAGGTCGGCACCCTGGCGGTCCATCTTGTTGACGAAGGCGATGCGCGGCACCTTGTAGCGGTCGGCCTGGTGCCAGACCGTCTCGCTCTGCGGCTCGACGCCGCCCACGGCGCAGAAGACCATGGCGATGCCGTCCAGCACGCGCAGCGAGCGCTCGACCTCGACGGTGAAGTCGATGTGGCCCGGGGTGTCGATGAGGTTGACCTGGTGGTCCTTCCAGCGGGTGGTGATGGCCGCCGAGGAGATGGTGATGCCGCGCTCCTGCTCCTGCTTCATGAAGTCCATCACCGCCTGGCCGTCGTGGACCTCGCCGGTGCGGTGGGTGATGCCGGTGAAAAACAGGATGCGCTCGCTGGTGGTGGTCTTGCCGGCGTCGATATGGGCCACGATGCCGATGTTGCGGATCTTCTGCATGACGGACTGTTCCATGGGCCGATGCTCCTTGTTCATTTCGACCAGGCTGAAAAGACCGCTTTTCGACAGTTTGGCGCTTGTGCGAACGCGATTCCTCAGTGATTCTTGATCAGGGGATATGACGGAAAACGATACCCGTTCTCAGGAAGCGATGACCTGGATCGTAGAAGCGATTATACCACAGACGCACCCGCCTGCCAAGGGCCCCCTTGCTTGCAGAACGGTCGGTCCGGGTTGCAATGCGCCGCGGCTTCGGCTATGATGGCCTCTCATGCTGCGCACGGTCCTGTGGTTCGCCTACTTCTGGCTTTTCCAGTTGTGCTCCACGATTTTTTTGCTTGGCCATTTCCTGCTCGGGCTCCTGGGAATGAAAAGGACCCAGGCGGGACTTCTCGAATGGATCACCGGTGCCTGGGCGCGGCAGATGATCGTTGCCGCCGGCGGCAAGGTCGAGCTCAACGGGCTGGAGAATCTGCCGGTGCACGGTGGCGTTTTATTTGTTTCCAACCACCAGGGCGCCTTCGACATCCCGCTGCTCATCGGCCATATCCCCGGCGTGAAGGGTTTCGTTTCCAAGAAGGAGAACTTCCGCCTGCCGATCGTCGCCAGCTGGATGAAGCGGCTGCACTGCGTCGTTCTCGACCGCGAGGACTTGCGGCAATCGGTACAGGCGATTGCCCAGGGGGTGCGCGACCTGAAGGCTGGCCGCTCGCTGGTGATCTTCCCCGAGGGGACGCGCAGCAAGTCGGGGAAGCTGCAGCGCTTCAAGGAGGGGAGCTTCAAGCTGGCCACCCGCTCGGGGGCCGCCATCGTGCCCCTGACCATCGACGGCTCCTTTCGCCTGTTCGAGGCCAACGGCGGCCGCATCCGCCCGGCGACCGTCCGCCTGACCATCCATCCGCCGCTCCACCTGGCCGATCTGCCCGCCGCTCAAAGGGATGATCCGGCCGACCTGGTGCGCGGCATCATCGCCTCCAAGCTGCCTGCTTGAAATATTTGCCATTTTTTCCAAGGCAATGCGCCATATGCCCGAGGTCAAAATGAATTATTCACTTTGGCAAAAAAACGAGATGGTTTCATATAAGGCCCCGATCTTTTAAAATCGCTTTGGCTTCCTGGCCAGAAAATTGCAGGTAGACTGCCGTTGTGTTCAGGTTGGCATGGCCCAGGATCTGCTGCACGATGGTCAAGGGCACGCCGGCCCGGACCATTTCCATGGCCCGGGTATGGCGCAGGATGTGCGGATGGGCCAGGGTCTTGGGAAATCCGCACTCCAGGGCAAGCTTTTTGAATATGCCGAAAAAATTTGAACGGTCAACAGCAAAAGCCTTGCCCTTCATTTCGGGGTACTGCGCCAGGTAGCGGGCCAGTTTTTTTACTGCCAGCGGGGGGATGGAAACCATTTTTCTCATGTTCTTTTTATGGGGATTGTGACGTTTCAGCACGGCCATGGTAACATCACCAGCTCGATAATCCACATCGGCCTGGTCATCGATGCCCGTTACCTCGGAGATCCGGGCGCCGGTATAGCGCAAAAACAGAAATATGAGGAAGTAGCGTCCTCGTATGCGCGCGGTCCAGGGCCCCGGGGCCTTATGGCAAAAGCTTTGGAATTTAGCGGTCAATATTTTGAGCTGCTTTTCGTTCAAGTAATCAATATTCTGCCAGGGCTGATTGAAAGCCGGTGAACCGTAATAGGATTTTATTGGATTGGGATCCACAGTATAAATATGGCTGAATTCCTGAAAGTTTCTCTAAAAATCGGAAAATTTCAAAAAGATCACAAATGACAACATAATAAACATAGTGTTGTGGCAAAACGCGATAAATCAACCCGCGCGCTTTTGGGCAAGCCGTGGCCGCAGTCGGGATGCTCCTCGGGGTCGATGTCATGTTGGCAGCATTGCCAACAAGCTTTATCTAAATTTTCTTCCCCTCCGCCTTACGCCCTGCGCCCTACGCCGAGTTCATAGCTCCCTGATTTCGACCTGGCTATCGACCTCGAAGAAGCGGTACTTCCCGTAGTCCTGGCGCAGACGGTAGAACTCGATCTCGTTGCGCTGTTGCTCGAGCTTGGGAACGGAGAAATCGGTTTCCCCCTCATATTTCCACCACATGCCGTATTGCGACACGCGATCTTCGGAAACGGCCTTTTCCAATATGTAGGCCTCGCGGAACATGGTCATGGAGGGGAAGCGCAGGCCACCGCGCTCGACAAAATACTGGTGGGTCACCTCGAGCAGCAGCCGGGCCTGCGCCGCCTTGGCCGCCTTCTCCAGCTCCTCCGCGCCGGCCACCCCGCGCGGGTTCATCTCGATCTTGAGCACCGAGCCGTCCTTCTCGTCGATCCACGCCTTGCCCTGGGCGATCCCCCCTCCCTCGGCCCGGCGCGGCGTCACCTCGACGACGACGCAGCGGCTCCTGCCGATGCGGTCGCGCCCGGCAAAGCGGTAGGCATACGCCGCCCGGTTCTCCAGCGCCAGCAGGGTTACGGGCATGAACACTGAGTAGTGGGAGGAAAAGCGGGTCTCCAGGGCGGCGTTCTCCTTGTCCACCTTGCGCGTCCCCTCGCGGACCAATCGCCGGCGTTCGTTGATCGTGCCGCCGGCACCGGTGATCTGGTAGTCGTATTCCCAACGCCGCTCGACCGGCTCCGTCCGCTTCGTCAGCGGATTGCGCTCCAGCACCCGTTCTTCCACCTTCTCCAGGCAGTAGAAGCGAAACGCCGCATCCTTCAGCCGCCGGCAATAGTCAGCGGCCCTGGCCATGACCGGCTCCAGCTCCGCTGGCAGGGGCGGCCCGACGACCTCCGGCTCCGGAACGGGAGCCGAAACCGGGGACGGCAGGACGGCGATCTCCTTTTCAGCGGTAGCCCGGTTGCCGGTCAGCAGGTCCTGGACCTCGACATTAACCTGGTAGCTCCCCGGCTCGGGAAAATGGAGGGCCATCTCGACATCGACGGCGGGATCGCCCGCCAGGATCTCCTTCTCGATGGCCAGGGGATCGCCGCCGCGCACATGGGCGCGGACGCCGACCCGCAGCCGGCCTTTCAGGCCCGCATCGCCGTACGCTCTCTGGAAATCGGACAGCGACACGGTCAGCTTGCCGTCCCGCCACTCCAGCGCCTGGATCTTGAGCGGGAACACCTCGCCCAGCCCCAGTTTGCGTGAAAAGACCGCCTTCAGCCCCGGACGCTTCATTTCGACCCGCAGCTGGCGCTTCCGCTCAATGCCGGCAACCGGCTTGAAGGTCAGGACGTAGTAGACATCCTCCTTCTCGGCCGCCTGCCGCAGCGCCTCGCCCAGCCGGGTGGTATCGCTCACCCGGCCGCCGGTGTCGGCGCTGATCTGGCGGAAGGCCCCCTCCCAGGAAGAGAACACCGGCTGCCACTGCAGGTGCTCGTCGCCAAGCGTCTCGCCCACGGCGTCGCTCAGGAAGACGTGGTAGGTGGCGTTGGCGCCGACGAACAGCGGCCGCAGGTCGCGCAGGTAGCTCGTCACGTCGCTGCCCAACTTGACCTGTTTCTCGGTCTCATTCATGAACCGCTTGAGTTCGGTGATGGTCTCCTGCAGCATGGGCGCGTCGCGCAGCAGCCGCGAGTCGCGGTGCAAAAGCGGCAGCCGCTCGTTCTGCAGGAACAGCAGCGCCCACTTCTCGGCCTCCACCGCCTTGAGCGCCGCGGCCAGCCGCTCCAGCCAGGCCGGGTAGCCTTTCAACCGCTCCAGGCGGTACTCGTTGAGGGCGCTAAGGTAGCCCATCTTGAACCGCTCCAAGAGGCTCATTTCCAGGGAAGCCCTTGCGCCTCTGTCGTCAGAGTCATAGGGGAAAAACACCAGGTCGTCGTAGAATTCACCGGCGTTCCGTTGCAGTTCGTTCACCAGGCGCATCTTTTCGAGTCTTTTCCGCTTCAGTTCCTCGGTCATGGCGGCGAAGAACTTTTCGATCTTCTCCCCTTCCCTTTCGGGTGACGACACGTCGATGACCCGTTTGCCGTCGCTCAGCACGATGCGGTCGCCCGACCGGTACACGTTTGCCAGAAAGTACTCCCAGGCCTGGGGCCATTCGCGGCTCTCCTCGTTGAACCACAGCATGAACAGGAACAGGCGCGGCTTGGGCTTGGTTGCCGTGACGCCGGCATCGACCTCGGGACGGGCCAGCGAGCGCCGCAGCTCGCGGCAATAGGCGACCTTGACCGGCTTACCATCTTCGTACAGCGTGAAATCCCCGGCCCGGAGCCCGGGCACCGGCATACCGCCATCAAACACCCGCACCAGGATCTCCTGGTAGATCACCTCGACCCGCTCATGGACCTGCTCCTGGGCGGAAAGGACAAGCGGCAGAAAAAAAATGGAGAGAACAAGGGCTGTGAAAGCCCTTCGCCAGGTTATCGCCGGCCAGCCGATAAGCATAACCGAGATTTCCCATATGACTCTAGAGATGCCATTCGATCCCTCCTCTTTTGATTGGATTCTCTCATCTTGGAAGGGATTTTTCATGATACCCAATCCCGAACCAATCTTTTGGGGCTCA
>CAZLSH010000037.1:0-20228 GCA_964562095.1 uncultured Clostridia bacterium
GGAATTTGAAAAATTGGAACTTATTTGGAATTTGGTGCTTGGAATTTGGAATTTTTCTTCAACATCGAACGTCGAACGTCGAACGTCGAACTTCGTTTTGCTTTTGCCGTATGCCATCTTCTATTTGTTCCAGTCCCGCAAATAACGGAAATCGATGCCCACCGTCCGGGCATGGAGCTTGGCGATGGGCGGCATGGTGCGCTTGAACTGGGAGTCGACGATCATCTTGCGCACGCGGCGGATGAGCGGCAGCTTGAAGCCGCGCTCGATGATCTCGCCCTCGTCCCAGCGCATGTCGACCATCAGGTGCAGCAGGACGTCGAGGTCCTCGTAGGCGATTCCGATCTCCCCTTCGTCGGTCTGGCCGGGCCACAGGTCGGCGCTGGGCTTTTTGGCCACGATCTCCCCGGGCACGCCCAGATGGCGCGCCAGCTCGAAGACCTGCGTCTTGTACAGGTCGCCGATGGGCTGGAAGGCGCAGGCCGAGTCGCCGAACTGGGTGGAGTAGCCGATGAGCAGCTCGCTCTTGTTCGAAGTGCCGGCCACCAGCGCCTGCCTGCGCGCCGAATGGTCGTAGAGGACCGACATGCGCTCGCGGGCGCACTTGTTGCCGATCTGGAGCTTGGTTTCGGCCGGGAAGCGCTCGAAGTAGGCGTCGACCGCCGGCGAGATGTCGATCACCTCGAACGGCACCTTGAACTTCCGGCAGGCCAGCTTGCCATGGCGCAGGCTGTCGGGGTCCGAGGCGCGGTAGGGGAGCAGCAGGGCGAAGGTATGGGCGGCGCCCAGGGCCTTTTTGCACAGCGCCAGCACCACGGCCGAGTCAAGGCCGCCCGAGACGCCGACAATGGCGTTGCGGAAGCCGTTCTTGGTCACGCTGTCCTTGATGAAGGCCGTCAGGATCTTTTCCACCATCCGGCAGTCGATCTTAAGCATGCAGGATCCTCCTCATCTCTTTCAGGACCAGGGCGGGCTGGTCGTCGCGCAGGTACGACGAGGCGATGCGGGCGCGGCGCACGTCGGCCGGACTCACCTCGGCGTCAAGAACGTCCTCGTCGACATAGGCGGCTTTCCGGACGATGCCGCGGCCGGCGCGGGCGAAAAAAGAGCCGCCGCCGAAGCCGATGCCGTCCTCGAAACCCACGCGGTTCACGAACAGGTAGTTCTGCTGGTAGAACTGGGAGAAAACGTAGCCCATGGATTCCCAGAGCTGGAACGAGGAGATGCCGTCGCGGCCGATGCCGCGCTGCGGGCTGTTGGAGATGCCGATCAGCAGGTCGGTCTTCTGCAGGAAGTAGAGGTAGGCCAGCATGGGGAAGAGGATCTCGCGGCAGATGAGGATGCCGGCGCTGAACGGGCCGATCTGGAAAGCGCGGAACTCGTCGCCGGGCTTGAAGACCATGCCCTCCTCGAACATGCCGTAGTTGGGCAGCTGCGCCTTGCGGTGAATGTGGCGGGCCCGGCCGCGGGAAAAATAAACGGCCGCGTTGCGGATGATGCCGGGCTCCTCCTCGATCGGGGCGCCGGCGACGATGTCGATGGCGCGGCTCAGCTTCTCCAGCCGCCGCCATTCGCGGTTGCCCGGGCGCAGTGCCACTTCGGCGGCGAGGTCCTTCAACTGGTAGCCGCTGAGGCTCAGCTCGGGGAAGACGATCAGTTCGCGCTTGTCCCTGACGGCGCGCTCGACCTGGGCGGCATGGAATTCCAGGTTCCTCCCGACGTCGCCCAGCGCCGGGCTGAACTGTACGGCTCTGACCTTCATGCCGGGAATATAGCACAGCCGGGCGGGTGAAACAATCCCGGCCGGCGCGGGTGACCTTCCGGAGAAGCTCAGGTGTTGCAGTGTCATGGAACGTTTGACACCCGGGCGCCGATGTGGTAATTTTCTCTCTTTGAACGGTCTTTCCCCCAGAGGAATCCAGGTGAAAATGGCAAAAATCCTGCTCGTTCTGCTCGTGCTTTTTCACGGTGGTTTTCTGGCCGGGCAGGAAGATGATGCGGTTGCCGGGCCGCAAGCGGCGAAGCCGAAGGCGAAGACCGGCCGGGCGTTCGTCGAGATGGGCCTCAACTGGGGGATCTCGGCGGTCAACTACAATCTCAAATATTCGAAATTCATCGAGGACTGGCAGTTCGAGCTGACCTGGAAGGACCAGAAGCGCAAGTGGTTCACCTCCGAGGGGCTGCGCCTCGACTCCAACAACCTGCGCCTGAACTGGACCCATGCCTGGTCCGGCGCCCTGTATTACAACTGGGCGCGCAGCAACCGCCTGGGCGTCTTCCCCTCCTTCCTGTTCTCCTCGGTCGGTTCGCTGCTATGGGAGTACCTCGCCGAGTGGCGAGAAATCTCCTCGATCAACGATCACGTGTACACCTGGCTGGGCGGTCCGGCCATTGGCGAGCCGCTGTTCCAGATCGCCGACCATTTCCGCCGCCGCCCCGGCGCCCTGGCCCGCCTGGCCCAGGCGCTGGTCGATCCGCCGCTGGCCATCAACGACCTGCTGGATGGCAGGGGCCGGCTGCCGCGCCTGCCCGTCGACGACCTGGGCGATTTCCGCCTGCGCCTCGGCGGCAAACAGGGGCCTGTCTCGCCCGCATCCGGGCGCAGGGGGCACTTCTGCGCCGACCTCGACCTGCGCCTGGTCTCCCTGCCGGGCTACGGCCGCCCCGGCTTGGGCTCGGGGTTCTCGCGCCTGCCGCTCGACAGCGGCTACCGCGGCGCCTTCAGCTTCACCGGCGAGCTGATCGAGGAATTCAGCGCCTCCACGCGCTGCGTCCTGGGCGGCTGGTGGCGGCGAAGCGTCCGCGAGGATGAGGGAGGGGCGCTGCGCGGATCGGAGTGGTGGTTGGGAGCGGTCACCGCCTGGGATTTCTGGCAGAAAAAGCCCGTCGCCCCCTATGACGGCGACGAGCTGGGCATGACCGACCAATGGTTCGAACGCGAGCGGCCGACCCGTTACGTCGACAAGTTCTCCACCCTGCACCTGCTGGGCCCGGCCTTTGACTGGACCGGCTATGCCGGAAAGCTCAGCGCCCGGCTGGGAGCCGAGGCCACCCTCGACTTCGGCATGGTCAACTCGCTGGCCTACAACGGCTACACCGCTCGGCACGACCCCTGGGGGGTGAAGACGACCCTGCACAACTGGGGGTATTATTATTCGCTCGGGTATTCGTTCGGCGGCCGACTCGACCTGCGCCGCGGCCCATGGCGGGCCGAGGCCGCCATCAGATACCAGGCATTCCGCTCGATCCAGGGACTCGACCGCTACCAGGACCAGCTGCTCGACGACTCACCCCTCCGCGATTCGCGCCTGGCCTATGACGCCGGTCTCTCCCTGGCCATCCCCCGCTCGCCGCTGTTTCTCTCGCTGCGGCTGGAGGGGCTGGGGCGCCGCGGCCGCTTCCACGAGGTCAGCCGCCGCGAGAGCGAACTCCGCCTGTTCTATACCCTGGGCGTGAGCTTCTGATGGACGAGTTGCGCGACCCCGCCGAACTGGAGGCCCGCCTTGGGGCCGGCAGGAAATCCGTCGTGTTTTTCGCGATGAGCGGCTGCCCCTACTGCGTCCCCTACATGGGGCGCTTCGCCGAGCTGGCCGCCTCCCGCCTTGACCTTGATTTCCTGCGCGTCAGCCTCGACGACCCGCGCAGCCCCCTCTGGGGAAAATATGCCATCGGCGCCGTCCCCACCTTCATCGCCTTCGAGCGGGGCGGGATCGTCGCTCGCGCCGATTCCATCCTGGCCCTGGGACTTTCCCGGCGCCGCTGGGACGAATTTCTGGCCGCCCTTTAAGGCCGGGGTGCGCCTTGCCCGCGGCTCCCCCTTGCAAAACTCGTGACCATGCGCTATGGTTGGCCCGGGATCGTTTCATGATCCGGGGAGGCGCGCTGATGAATCAGCTCATGGAATGGGGTGTTCGCGGCCATGCCCGTGCCAGTATCCTTGCCTGCGCCGCCGTGTTGCTCCTGCTGCCGGCCGCGTGCCTTTTCCCGGCCGAAGCGATCGTGATCGACCATGCCTGCGCCGATATCCGCAAGATTCCCGAGCCGGCCATCCTGGCGGCCAAGGCCAACCTGCACATCGCCTACGGCCACACCTCGCACGGCAGCCAGCTGACCGACGGCATGACGGCCCTGGTCGGCTTCATGAACGGCCTGGGCTACCCCGAGGACCTCTATGCCTGGAACGCGGGGGGCAGCGGCGGCGCTCTCGACCTGCACGATTACGCCATGGACGGCGATGTGGGCTACTACCCCGACTGGGTGAACAACACCCGCGCCTACCTGGGGACGGTCAACCCCGCGACCGGGCGCGGCAACACCCGCCCCGCCGTCAATGTCATCGTCTGGTCGTGGTGCGGCCAGGTATCCTGGCTGAGCGAGCAGGAGATCATCGACGAGTACCTGAGCCCGATGAGCGCCCTGGAGAGCGAATACTGGGGGGTCAAGTTCGTCTATATGACCAGCCACCTGGACGGCGGCGGCGTCGACGGCAACCTGAACCGGCGCAACGAGCAGATCCGCGCCTATTGCCGGAGCCACGACAAGATCCTCTACGACTTCGCCGACATCGAGAGCTACGACCCCGACGGCCTCACCCACTACATGCCGCTGCTGGCCGACGACGGCTGCTATTATGACGAGGACGGCGACGGCAACATCGATTACACCGACGACGGCAACTGGGCCATCACCTGGCAGAACAGCCACGCGCTGAACGTCGATTGGTTCAACTGTACTGCCCAGCACACCCAGCCGCTCAACGGCAACCTCAAGGCCTATGCTGCCTGGTGGCTGTGGGCGCGGCTGGCCGGCTGGGACGGCGCCGGGCCGTCGCTGACGCTCGCCTCGCCCAACGGCGGCGAGCACTGGACCCTGGGCGCGGCCAAGAACATCACCTGGACGGCCGGCGCCTACGCCGGCCCGGTGCGCCTGGTGCTGTTCCAGAACGGCGTGCGCTTCGGCAATATCGCCAAGGGGATCGACGCCGCCCTGGGCACGTATTCCTGGACGGTGGGCGAGTGCCTCGAGGGGACGGCCGCGGCGGGCCCCGGCTTCCGCCTTTTCCTGCGCAGCGGCGACAACACCCTGGTCGATTCCAGCGACTGGCGCTTCTCGCTGGTCGAGCCGGCCCAGATCCAGGTGACCTCGCCCAACGGCGGCGAGACCTGGGTCGCCGGCTCGCAGCAGGCGATCACCTGGAATTCCGGCGGCTACTCCGGCAGCGTGCGGCTGGTCCTGTTCCGCAACACGACCAAGATCGGCCAGATCGCCACCGGCATCCCGGCCGCGCAGGGCTCTTACCTGTGGACGGTGGGCCAGCACGCCAACGGCACGGCCGCGCCCGGCGGCCTGTATTCCATCCGCCTGATCGCCGCTGACGGCTCGCAGTCAGACTACGGCGACGACCCCTTCGCCATCGCCGCCGAGTAAGCGCCGGCCTGCTTGCGCCCGCAGCCTGCGGTCGTGACTGAAGTTTGCAGGAGAAATATGTAAATTCCTTTCCCCCTATTGACATTTTTCACTCCAATCTGTATTACTGTTTTCCATAAGGAGGAATGCATGCGTAAAAATTCCATTCTCTTCATTTGCCTGATCCTGGTGTTCGCCTTTGCGGCCGGCACGCTCCAAGCCGAGCGCAAGGTGTCCCCCCTGAGCAAGGAATTCGTCAATTACCCGGCGAACCCCGACCTGGTGACGCCGGACGGCCACCCGCTGGGCTACCGCCCCGACCCGGCCGACTTCTCCCACTTGAAGGGCGTGGTCGACCCGCGGGTCAAGGACACCTACGACGCCTCGTACGACCTGCGCACCCTGGGCAAGCTCACCGCCGTGCGCGACCAGGCCAACTGCGGCGCCTGCTGGGCCTTCGCCAGCTTTGCGTCCCTGGAATCGTGGCTGATGCCCGGCGAAACGAACGATTTCGCCGAGCAGGACCTGAACGCCAACCACGGCTTCGACTACGCCGAGTGCGCCGGCGGCAACCGCACCATGTCCATGGCCTACCTGACCCGCTGGAGCGGGCCGCTGAACGAGTCGGACGTTCCCTATGACCATCCCTACCTGCCTGAGGGAGATGCGTTCGTTCCGCTGAAGCACGTGCAGGGGCTCAATTACCTGCCGGCCCGCGCCTCCTCCACCGACAACGACACGATCAAGTACTTCGTCACCACCTACGGCGCGGTGCAAGTCTCCTATTATCACAGCAACACCTTCTACAACGCGACCTACAAAAGCTATTACAAGGACACCGCCTACACCGGCACCAACCACGCCGTGGCCATCGTCGGCTGGGACGACAATTTCCCGGCGGCCAACTTCAACACCGCCGCCCCCGGCAACGGCGCCTTCATCATCCGCAACAGCTGGGGCAGCTCCTGGGGCGACGGCGGCTACTTCTACATGTCCTATTACGACACCGCGGTGCGCAACCTGGCCAGCTTCAACTACGCCGAGTCGGCCAGCAATTACGACTTCAACTACCAGTACGACCACTTCGGCTACATCTACGGCTTCGGCTGGGGCGACGGCGATCCTGTCCATGCAACGGCCTGGGGCGCGAACATCTTCACCGCCAGCGAGCCCCTGTCCATCAAGTCGGTCGGCTTCTTCGCCAACGACGTCAACGCCGGCTACGAGATTTACGTCTACAAGGGCGTGACCGCCGGCAGCCCCGTCAGCGGCACCCTGGCGGCCACCAAGACCGGGTCCAATGTCTATGCCGGTTTTTACACCGTCACCCTCGACACCCCGGTCTTCGTCGCCAACGGCGAGTTGTTCTCGGTCGTGGTCAAGTTCATGAATTCCACCTACACCTATCCCGTCCCCTGCGACGGCATTGTCAGCGGTTTCTCTTCCGCCTGCACCTCCAATGCCGGCGAGAGCTTCTACAGCGACGACGGCGCGGTCTGGGAAGACTTGTATGATTACGGCGCGGCCCTGAACTGCAACATCAAGGCCTACGCCGACTCCGCCCCGCCGTCCCTGACCCTGACCAGCCCCGACGGCTGGGAGCACTGGAGCCTGGGCGCGACCAAGCCCATCACCTGGACCTCCGAGAATTACACCGGAACGGTGCGCCTGGTCCTGTTCAAGGACGGCGTCCGCTTCGGCAACATCGCCACCGGCGTCGACGCGGCGGCCGGCACTTACGACTGGACCGTGGGGTCGACCTTCGACAACGGCATGGCCGCGGCCGGCGTCAATTACCGCATCTACCTGCGCAGCACCGACAACACCGTCGTCGATACCGGCAAACTGCGCTTCGCGCTGATCAACGCGGCGCCGCAGCTCGAGCTGACCTCGCCCAACGACGGCGAGGGACTCGTTTCCGGGGCGACGGCCGACATCACCTGGAACGCCAACGGCTACGCCGGCACCGTCCGCCTGGTCCTGTTCAACAAGGGGATCAAGATCGGACAGATCGCGGCCAATATCCCGGCCTCGCAGGGGACCTACTCCTGGACGGTCGGCCAGCACCAGGGCGGCATGGCCCCAGCGGGAAGCTATTACTCCATCCGCCTGCTGGCCGGAGACGGCTCGCAGGAGGATTACAGCGACTCGCCGTTCGACATCGTCGCTCCGTAAAAGCAAAGAGGATTCCTGGCTGAAGGGCCAGGAGATACCGACAGCAACCCCGTCCGGGCCCGCCCACAGGCGGGTCCGGACGGGTTTTCGCCATGAAAGATCGCTGACGCGGTTCATCTGTATTCCCCAGTTTCTTTCCGAATCGTCACGGAGGCTGCAAAAGCGCTCCCGTCCCTGTTTTTTCCCCGATTGCCTCCGGAGTCATATCATAAAAAAACAACCATGCACTTGATCTCAGATTCTAAATAGGGGGCGTCAAATTCGGGGCAGTATTTCCATTTTATCAGTTTCATTTTTCGAGCAAAAAAATGGGCAAACAACCCTGGTGAAAATAATTTTGGAAATGGGTATTGAAATCGCAAATTCATGATATGATCGGGCAATGAAAAACTCAAAACCATCTCATATGTTCCCGCTCTGGTTCCTTGTCATGTTCTTCCTGGGAGTCGCGGTTGTCTTCGCGGCTGATCCCGGGCAGAAAAAACGCCTGGACGCCGAGGAAGTGGCGGGGATCAAGGGCAGCCCCGACAATGCCGGCGGCCCGATCCTGCCCGTGGCTCCCGACGCCGCCCTGCCCATCCCGCCCATCCCGCCCTATGCGCCGGTCCCGATGACGGCCCGCATCGGCAGCACCGGCCTGGTGGTGTACAGCAACACCAACGGCGTCGCCATGATCAACCCGCTCAGCCGGACCATTTCTCCCATCCTGCTGAACGAGTACGACCCGACGATCGATCCCGTGACCGGGAACCCCATCGGCGGACAACTCGGTTCCGAGGGCGGCGGGCGCTTCGATCTGGCCATGACCAGCGACGGCCGGCAGGCCCTGATCTCGAACTTCGGCGACAGCAGGGTTTATTTCGTCAGCCTGACTTCGGGCACGCCGGTGGTGACCGGAATGGTCCAGCTCGATTTCTTCGCCGAGGACATCGCCATCGATCCCAGCAACAAATGGGCCATCGTGGCCGATGGCGGCTTCTCACCCCGGCTCGCCGTGCTGCATATCCCCACCCGGAGCTGGATCCCAGCCGGTTATGATGACGTGACCGGCGAGCCCTTCAGCCTGACCCTCAACAACGAGGGCGATCCCGCCGACCCGGATGACGACATGCCCGTTTATGCCAATGCCGTGGAGATCGCCGCCGACGGCCGCACCGTGATTGTCGCCGACTATTTCGCCGGTTACCTCCATGCCGTCCGGCTCGATCCGCTGACCGGAAGCCTGGCCTTCCAGCAGTCTTCGGAACAGCTGTGGAAGCAGGGGACCGATGAAAATTCGCCGTACCCGTTCCTGTACCGCCCGGTCAATGTCGCCATTTCGCCTGACGGCCGCACGGTCCTGGGAGTCAACGTCGTCCGCGGCGCCAGCCCCGGAGACCCTGATCCCGATGCCATTTTCGAGGGCTGCAACATCCCCGTGTTCACCATCGACGCTCCGGGCCACATCACCCGCCGTTCCGACGTTATTCTGCCCAACCGCATCTCCGGCGGCCAGTCGCTGGTCTTTTCCCCCGACGGGCGCCGGGCCTATCTCCACGCCATCTACTGGGACGATGACCCGTTATCGTCCGAGGATGTCTTCTGGTGGTATTCCGAAATCCAAATCCTGGCCATCGACGGGCCCGGCCTGGTGCGCCACATCGGCTCCATGCGCGCGCCCACGGTGCGCGGCACCAGCCAGCTCTTCGGGGTCGACAGCCTGGCCATCACCCCCGACGGCGGCTTCCTGTACGCCACCAACCCGACCCTTTCCGGGGCCAGCCCGGTCATCGACGTCTTCAATCTCCGCACCCTGGCCCATATCCAGCAGATCGGCACCCCCACCTATTACCCCGACCCGCTCTATCCGAGCAGCGTCATTGAATGGGTCCTGCCCGTGGGCATCGCTTTCCCAAAGAAGCCGAAGGCTCCCGCGCCTCCCCCCAACCAGCGCCCGGTTGCGGTCGTGAGCGTCGACAAGCCCGAAGTGATCCTGGACATCAGCGAGACCGCGACCTTCGACGGCAGCGCTTCTTATGATCCGGAAAAAATGCCGCTGACCTATTCCTGGAGCCTGGTCTCCGCCCCCGCCGGCGCCTCGCCGACATTGACCCCAACGGGAGCGACCGCGGTGCTGACCCCCGATCCCGACATGGCCGGCACCTACCAGGTGGGCCTGGTGGTCAACGACGGCGCCCTCGACAGCACCATGGCCACGGCCTCGGTGATTGCCCGTTTCTATCCCGTGCTGCCCCCGGCGAACGCCGCGCTGCAGCGCCTGGAAAGCAACTTCATCTTTTACAGGGAGTACGTCAACCGCCTGGCCTGGAGCGCCAATCCCGAGAACCTGTCCACCATCACGGCCGTCAAAATCTATCGCAAGCAGAAGGAGGCCGGCGACGCCAGCTACGCCCTGCTGGCTTCACTTCCGGCCACAGCCAGCGGCTATGACGACAAGCAGCTCGCCCAGGACCAACTGTTCACCTACCGTATCACCTCGGTCAACAGCCGCGGCGCGGAAAGCGAAGCGGTCGTGGTCGGGAACTAGGGGATGCAACCATGAAAAAAACAACGCTATGCCTGATCATACTCGGCCTGCTGGCCTGGGGCCTGCCGGCGGTCGATCTCAGCCTGGGCCTTGGCTACGGCACGCGCTCGGTCGCCGACGACCAGATCAAGGACGTCTACGGCAGCGGCAGCGCCTATTTCCCCTACGCCGCGGTGGGGATCTGGAAGGGGCTGTTCGCCGGCCTGGGCTATGAGTTCGGCTATGAGCGCGACGGCAGGATCGGCCTTTACCAGGAGGAGACGAACCTGAAGGTGACGGGGCTGGAGTTCTTCGCCGGCTACCGCCTGGATCTGGGCAAAATCTCTCCCTACGTGAAGTTGGGCCTGGGCAACTACTCCTACGAGCAGACGGTCAGCGGCGAGAGCAAGGTGGACGGGAAGAAATCGTCCGTCACCCTGGCCGGCGGCGCCAGATTCTATCCGCTCAAGGGGCTGTTCCTGGCCGCCGAGATCAAATACGTGCCCCTGAAGGTAAAGCCCATGGACTTCGAGGTCGACCTGGGCGGCATGCGCCTGGCGGCCGGAATCGGTTACACGTTCAACCTGTAATTACCTGATTTCAGCGGAGGCGGGAGGGCTTTTCTCCCGCCTTTTTTTTTTGATCCCGGGCCCCGGCAGCGAGCCGGCAATGGTTCTGAAATCCGGGTCCCGGGCAGGGATCGGGGATGATCGGCCGGCAACGGGAGCGAAAGGCGAGGGGCTCTGCCCGCTCAGGCACTGCGTCCGGCGGCCGGCTGCCCATTCGGCCGCGCCAATGTTTGCCAATCCTTTCGCGACACAGTACAATGCCATCCTGCATCGGCATGAACCCAAGGAGGATCGTGAATACTCGCTGCGCATTCGGATCGGCAGTCGCCGTCGCGCTCGCGGCGGCGGTTCTCCTCGTCTGGCTGAGCCTTGGCGTAGGCATCATCGGCCGGGACGGCGACCCGGCCAACCGCATGTACTTCGGGGTGCTCGCCGTCGGCATCGCCGGCGCCCTCATTGCCCGCTTCCGGCCCGGGGGAATGGCCTGGGCGCTGACGGCCGCGGCTCTCGCCCAGGCGCTGGTCGCCGCCTATGCGCTGTTCGCCGGGTTGGGCCGGCCGTGGAGCGGCCCGCTCGAGCTTGCGCTCCTGAACGGCTTCTTCGTCGCCATGTTCCTCGCCTCGGCCTGGCTGTTCCGCCGCGCCGCGAGATGCTGATCGCCATGGTCCGCGGATCGGCCGCCTGGCCGGCGGTCGGCGTCATGCCCGGGCAGGAAGATACTGTTTTCGGAGGTCAGGAATGAAAAAAAACGTCGTCTGGCTGGCATGGGTGCTCCTGTCATTTTTCAGTTTGCCGCAGGCTGCCGTCCCGGCAGCACCCGTCCAGGCGCCGCAGCCGGCGAACCGCTGGCAGTCCCCGCCCGAGGACTGGCTGCGGGTGCTGCACGCCCCGCAATACTTCAATGTCTGGACTTCGCCCGATGGCAGGCATCTGCTGCTCGCCGATCCTGTTCTCTATCCCCCCCTGGCCGAGCTGGCAGCGCCGATGCACAAGCTGGCCGGCATGCGGGTGAATCCCGCCAACAACGGTTTCCAGGGCCGGCGCGGGAGTACCTCCCCCCGCCTGGTGCGGGTCGCTGACGGCGTCACGCTGCCGCTGGCGCTGCCGCCGGGAGCCGAGCTCCTCGACGTGGAATGGACCGCCGCCGGCGGGCGTTTCGCGCTCACCGTCGGTCTGAATGACAGGATCGGCCTCTGGGTCGGTTCAGTCCAGGGTGACCTGGCCATGGCCAAGGACATCGCCCTCAATCCGCTGCTGGGCACGCCCGTCAGCTGGCTGCCGGACCAGAAACGGCTGCTGCTTCGCGCCGTTCCCCGGCGCGGGCCCGCGCCGCAGGCGCCGGCCATCCCGGCGGGTCCCGGGATCCTGGAAGGATCCGGGGCCTCGGCCCGCTCCACCTACGAGGCCCGCAACCTGCTGCAAACCGCCCACGACGACGCCCTCTTTGAATACTACGCGGCCTCGGAGCTCATCGTCTACGACCCAACCACTGGCGGAAAAGAGGCCATCGGCAGGCCGGCCCCCTACGCTGCGGCCGATTACTCGCCCGACGGGAAGTATCTCCTCGTCGAGCGCCTGGTCGGGCCCTGGTCGCACGAGGTCGCCTGGTATCGTTTCGCCACCGAGATCGAGGTCTGGGACGCCCGGGGCGATAGGGTGGCCAAAATCGCGTCCCTGCCGCTGGCCGACCAGGTGCCGGTTCATGGCGTGGCGCTGGGGCCGCGGGAGGTTTCCTGGCGTTCCACCGCCCCCCACCAGCTCTTCTGGGTCGAGGCCCTGGACGGCGGCAATCCAGTAGCCAAAGTCTCCCATCGCGACCGGCTGCTGAGCCTGGACGCGCCCTTCACGGAAGAGCCCCGGGAAGTGTTCCGGGCCGAGCACCGCATCGAGCCCTGGAGGAACGCCTGGGGCGAGAGCGGCGGTTTGCTAATGCTCAGCCAGCAGGAGCGGATCCGGCGCTGGCGCTACGTGTGGCTGCTGGACGTCGACCAGGGCACCTCCCGCCTGTGGTATGACCTGGACGAGGACGACCGCTACGGGGACCCGGGCTATCCGTTGTTCCGGCTGCTGGCCAACGGCCGTGCGGTGCTGCGCCAGAAGGGAAACGCCGTCTACTTCCACGGCAGCGGCGCCGGCGACCAGGGCGACCGCCCTTTCCTGGACCTGCGCTATCTGGACGGCAACAGGAGCGAACGCCTGTTCCGCAGCGATCCCAAGCGTTACGAATACTTCGTGGCCTTCGCCGGAGATGAAGGCCGCTTCATCCTGCAATCGGAGTCGGCCAGGGAGATGCCCAACTACTTCCTGGCCACTCTGGGCAGGGAGGTCCAGGCGCCCGCGGGGGAGGGCACCCGGGTCCTGAAGCGCCGGCCGATCACGCGGTTCAGGGATCCCGCGCCCCAGCTGCGGCAGATCGAGAAGCGCATCGTGCGCTACCGGCGCAAGGACGGAATTCCCCTGAGCTTTCAGCTGCTCCTCCCGCCCGGGTACAAGAAGGGCGAGCGCCTGCCCACGGTGCTGTACGCCTATCCCCTGGAGTATTCCGGGGCGGCCACCGCCGGCCAGGTCAGCGGCTCGGCCCAGCGTTTTCAGCGCTTCTACGGCCCCAGCCATCTCTTCTTCCTGCTGCGCGGCTACGCCGTGCTCGACCAGGCCGCCATGCCGATGGTCGGGGACCCCGAGACCACCTACGACACCTTCGTGCCGCAGCTGGTGGCCGACGCCGAGGCCGCGGTCGCCAAGGCCGTGGAGATGGGGGTGGCCGATCCCCGGCGCATCGGCATCATCGGCCACAGCCACGGCGGGCTGATGGTCGCCAACCTGCTGGCCCATACCGACCTGTTCCGGGCCGGCATCGCCCGCAGCGGCTCCTACAACAAGACCAACCAGCCGTTCGGCTTCCAGTCGGAGCGCCGCTCGCTGTTCGAGGCCCGGGAGGCCTATATCGCCCTGTCGCCGACCTTTTTCGCCGACGGGATCAAGGAGCCGCTGCTGGTCATCCACGGCGGCGACGACGCCAATCCCGGCACGCGGACCTACCAGTCGGAGGTGTTCTTCGAAGCCGTGCGCGGGTCGGGCGGCGTCACCCGGCTGGTGCTGCTGCCCTTCGAGGACCATGGCTACCGGGCCCGCGAGAGCGTGGAGCACGTGCTCTGGGAGCAGCTGCGCTGGTTCGACCTGCACCTGAAAGGGGAGGGGGCCCGGCCCGCTCAATGAAAACGGCATCAATGCGGCGGTGCGGGCTGCTCATTGACTGGAAATATTGCCTGTGCTAAGTCGGGATGCGGAATGATTCGCGGAGGTGCCATGAATCAGCGAAGGATCGCATGGATCATCGGTGCGCTGGTCCTGTGTGTTCCCAAGGCCGGGGCCGCGCCGAGATCGGAAATGATTTTCGGCGTCTATCTGGGATCGTCGTTCAGCCTCGGGAACGAGTTCATCGACATGACTTCGGGCGGCCATACCACCCATCATTACATGCCCGGTTTTGCCCTGGGCATGTACGGGCAGCACGATTTTTCCCCTGCCTTCGGCCTGCAGCTGAACATCGCCTACCAGCATCTCGCCGATGAATGGAGCTTCCATTATTTCGACCGCCACGAGGAGGGAAAAGACTCGCTGGCCGGCGTATCCGTCAGCCTGAACGGCGTCGTCACGGCGGCCCGTTCGGCCATGAGCGAATTCTACTTTTTGGGCGGCATGGGAATTTTGGGGAGTTCCTTCGAGAACCTCGGCGCCCTCTTCCAGGTCTGCGGCGGGATCGGGGGCAAGCTCAGGCTCAAGCCCGGCTCGCCGACCAAGGTCAATCTGGGCGCGGTGCTCCATCACGTGATGTACAGTTACGGCAGGGCCCGGCATGCCGATTACGTGAGGCTGCAGGCCGGCCTGGAGTTCCGCCTCTGAGATCGGGGCCGGAAATAAGCCGAAAGCCGGATTTGAACCGGCGACCGGTTTATTGCGAAATTGTCAAACGGTCTTTGGGCAAAAGCCCGTTGAGACCTGCCCCCAAGGCCTCATTCGTTTTTCTGCCCTAATTCCCGTCCGCCCTGACCGAGCTCGGTCCCCTTGGCGATCAGGGCGACATAGTCGCGAAAGAGGAACTTGCGGTAGCGTTTTTTGCCGGTGATCTCGTGCAGGATGCCCAGGGAGAGGAAATGATCGACCAGCTGGGTCGTGCTCTGGCGGCTCAGGGCCAGCCTGGAGGCGATCAGCGGCACGTCGAGCAGCGGCATGGCAAAACACAAGTCCAGGAGCCGGAGGGCGGAAAGCCTCGATCTGCGGCTGGAAAAGATCGTTTCGCTCAGACGGCTTTTCAAATCGATGATCCGCCGCGCCGTGTCGGCCGCTTCCAGGGATACTTCCTTCACTCCGCTCAGGAAGAACTCGACCCACCCCTCCCAGTCCCCTTCGGTGCGCACGGCCAGCAATTTGTCATAATATGCCTGACGGTTTTTTTTCAGGTAATGACTGAGGTAAAGGAGCGGGCGGGAGAGGATGCCTTGCCAGCAAAGGTAGAACGTGATGAGCAGGCGGCCGATGCGGCCGTTGCCGTCCAGGAAAGGATGGATGGTCTCGAACTGGGCGTGGACCAGGGCGATCTTGACCAGCGGCGGCAGGTTGTCCCCGGCGTGGATGAATTTTTCCAGGTCGGATATGAGTTCCTCGACCGCGTCCGCGGGCGGCGGCACGAAGACCGCCTCGGCCAGCGAAGCGCCGGCGCCGCCAATCCAATTCTGCGAACGGCGGTACTCCCCCGGCGTCTTGGTCCGCCCCCTCACTCCGGCAAGAAGGACGGCATGGATCTCCCTGAACAGGCGGGAGGAGAAAGGAAAATCGTTCAGGCGCGCCAGCCCGTGATCCATGGCCTTGACGTAGTTGATGACTTCCTTCACTTCGTTGATGTCGTCCCGCGGCATGCCGTCGGCCTCGAATTCCAGGACCCCCTGCAGGGAGGCCTGCGTACCCTCGATCTGGGAGCTGAGCAGGGCTTCCTTTTTCACGTACATGGCGATGAACAGTTCCGGGTTGGGTAGCACGGCGGCCACGCCGTCCAGGCGGGCCAGGGCGCGGTCCGCTTCGCTCAACGCCGACTGCAAATTCCGGTCGAAGACAAGAGGCGGGTCGGGAGGGAGCGGTTTGGGCATGAATGCCTCATATCCCATGGGCTGGCGGACATATTTACCTGTTCTTTGTGCATTCATAAGTCACTCCTTCTTGACTAAAAACTCAATATGCCTGTTTAAATCAATTATACTTTACTTAAAATGAATGTCAATGGTATAAGTCAATTAATATTGACTTAAATAAAGATGTGAAAAGTAATGGCGATGCCCCGCCGGACATCATGCCGTTTGTTGAGGCGGACTTCTGTGGCCTCCGGGGCCAGTGGCCTTCAGGGCCTTTGGGTTCAGCTCTTAAAAATGAAAATTGCCAATGCGATTGATCATGGACAGGATCCTCTCATGGCGCGACTATTGCCGATTGAACATGAAAACGCATTTTCCATGGCTGCACAGAGAATAGGGGGATCTTGAAGCGCCGGATCGGGAAAGCGTGATGGTTTTTGAGCTAATTTCAATTTTCAGGCCTGTCCCAAAAGACTTTCTAGTCGTTTTGATGAATCTAGAAACCTGACTCCAGGTTCCGCAGCTGGAATGTTTGTTCTATGATTTCAACTCGTCACGCGTCACTCGTCACGCGTCACGAATATCATTTAGTTCTAAAGCCGAAGGGGGGATTCGAACCCCCGACCTACTGATTACGAATCAATTGCTCTACCAGCTGAGCTACTTCGGCCCAAGATCGCCAACAGGCGCCATTTTAATATAATTCCACCGGGGCGTCAATGGCGAGGGGAAAGGGAAGCGCGCTCCTTTACAAAATTTCCCCCTTTCGCTAGAATGCCGGCATGATGCCGGACAGGATTCTGCCCGTATCGGATGATTGCCGCCAGGGGCGCCACTTCCTGATCGCCTTCCTCAACCGTTTCAGCGGCCTCTGATCCGTTCCTCCGCCTGGAATCATTCCGGACTTGAAAAATAAGGAGAAAAAATGAAGAAACAGAAGATAATCGTCCTCGGCTCGGGGCTGGTGGGGGCGCCGATGGCCCTCGACCTGGCGCGGGACGCGAAATTCGCGGTCACCGTGGCCGACATCAGCGTTGAGTCGCTGCAGAAATGCCATGCGAACCGGGCGATCCATACCATCCAGGCCGACCTGTCCGATCCGGACAAGGTCAGGGAACTGGTCGCCGAACATGACCTGGTGCTCAGCGCCGTCCCCGGCTTCCTGGGTTACCAGACCCTGCGGGCCGTGATCGACGCCGGCAGGAACGCGGTCGACATCGCCTTCTTTCCCGAGGACGCATTCATGCTGGACGAGATGGCGAAGAAGAAGGGCGTCACGGCCATCGTCGACTGCGGCGTGGCGCCCGGGATGAGCAACCTGCTGGTCGGCCATGTCCACCACCTGCTGGACAGGACCCTTTCGGTGCTGATCTACGTCGGCGGCCTGCCCGAGGTCCGCGTCTGGCCCTATGAGTACAAGGCCGTCTTTTCGCCCATCGACGTGATCGAGGAGTACGTCCGGCCGGCGCGCTACGTGGAGAACGGCAAGCTGGTGGTGCGGCCGGCGCTTTCCGACCCCGAGTACATGAACTTCCCCGGGGTTAGCTCGCTGGTGGCTTTCAACAGCGACGGCCTGCGCACGCTGGTGCGCACCCTGGAAATCCCCAACATGAAGGAGAAGACGCTGCGCTATCCCGGCCACATCGAGAAGATCGCCGTGCTGCGCGAGTCGGGCTTCTTCAGCCAGGAGCCCGTCGACATCCACGGCGCCCGCGTCCGGCCCATCGACCTGACCGCCAGGCTGCTCTTCCCCATCTGGAAGCTGCAGCCGGGCGAGACCGACCTGACGGTCATGCAGGTCATTGTCGAGGGCGAGAAGGACGGCGAAAAGGTCCGCCATACCTACGACATGCTCGACCGCTTCGACGTCGCCAACGACGTCCACTCCATGGCGCGCACCACCGGCTACACCGCCACCGCCGCCCTGCGCCTGGTCGCCTCCGGCCTGTACTCCCGCCGGGGCATCATCCCGCCGGAGTACATCGGCGAGGAGCCCCGGTGCGTGGAGTTCATGCTGAAGGAGCTGGCCGAGCGCGGAGTGATATACAAGCATGCCATAGAACAACTTTGAATCAGGCATTAGACGTTAGATGTTAGACGACAGACGTTAGCAAGAAAACAACGATGCTATTCTGGAAATCGATCTAGGCAGTATCTCCTGCTGACGTCTAGCATCTAACATCTAACGTCTAATATCTGGCATCTAACGTCTGAGTTCAGGCGTAATCGGAAAGGCTCTCCCACACCCGGTCCTGCGGGTCGGGCTCGTCGGTCTTCTCCCGCGGCCCCGGCTGCTCCAGGTGCTCCTTTTCGCGGAGCTTCTTCAGGAAGCCGCCGGCCACGGCCGGGAAGAGCTCGAGCAGCAGCTCCTCCTTCTCGCTGCGCGCCAGGCGCACGTTGCCCAGCTCGGGCAGCAGCGGGTTGTCCTGGCGCTTGTAGCCGGAGGTGTCGTAGGGGGTCTCCTCGCGCGTGCCGGCGATCTTCAGCCGGAAGGCGGGGTCGACCGGGATGGGGGTCTTGCCATAGCTGCCCTTGACCAGGTTGACGAACTGGGTGGACTTCGAGGTGTAGAAAGGCTTGCCGTTGGCCTGGTCGATGACGCAGTTGACCGCCTGCACGCCCACGATCTGGCTGGAGGGGGTGACCAGAGGCGGCACGCCGGCGTCGAGGCGCACCCGCGGCACGGTGCGCAGCACCTTGTCCTTCAAATGCTCCAGCTTGGCCTGCTGCAGCTGGGACAGCATGTTGGTGTACATGCCGCCCGGTATCTGCGCCACGCGCACGATGTCGTCGGGCGCCGGGAAGTTGAAGTGCTTCTCGATGGCCTGGGTGGCCTGCAGCAGCTCGGCGATGCGCTCGTCCCGCGCCGCCGCGACGGCGCGGTCGAACAGGGCGTCGATCTCCGCCGGCAGCTTGTCGCGGGCGATGTCGAAGGCCAGCGGCAGCATCTTGTACTGGTCGAACTGCGCCAGCTCGCCGCGGACCTCCAGCAGCTCGCGGTTGATGGCCGAGACCGACTCGCGGTCGACGCCGGTGTCGAGGCCGAGCTTGTCGGCGAAGAGCTGCACCAGCTCGAAGGCCGGCGCCGCCGGCCCGCCGGAAAAATTCAGGATGACGGTGTCGACGATGTCCGCGCCGTTGACCATGGCCATCAGCACCGACGCCAGGCCGAAGCCCGGCGTGCAATGGGTGTGCATGTCGACGGGGATGCCCACGTTCTTCTTCAGGGCGCGGATCAGCCGGGCCGCCGTCTCGGGATCGATGAGCCCGGCCATGTCCTTGATGGTGATCATGTCGGCGCCCAGGCCGGCCAGCTGCTCGGCCTTGGTGACGAAATAGTTGATGTCGAAGATCCTCCCGGGCAGCGGCCGGCCGCGCAGCACGGCCCGGACGCGGTCGCCGAGGGTGAAGCGCGGGTCGACGGTGTAGCAGACGGCGCAGTCGGCGATGCCGCCGTTGCGCTTGACGTAGCGGATGGTCGACTTCATGTTGTCGATGTCGTTCAGGGCGTCGAAGATGCGCATGATGTCGATGCCCGAGCCGACGGCGTTGCGGCAGAAGCCCTCGATCACCGGGTCGGGGTAGGGGTTGTAGCCGAACAGGTTGCGGCCGCGCGACAGGGCGGTGAGCTTGGACGACGGGCCGATGGCGGCCTTGATTTTCTCTAGGCGCTCCCAGGGGTTCTCGTTGAGGAAGCGCATCACCGAGTCGGGGACGGCGCCGCCCCAGACCTCCATGGCGTAAAAGTTCGCCTGGCGGTAATGGGGCAGCAGGCGGTCCACCTGGGCCTGGTTCATGCGCGTGGCGAACTGCGACTGCTGCCCGTCGCGCAAGGTCAGATCACGGACAAGAATTTTCGCGGCCATTGTGCTCTCCCTGGGATCGTGGCGCCGCCGGAACAGCGTCATCGTTGAAAATAAATTATATACCAAAAGCGCCGAAATACAAAGGGCCCGGAGCGGCGGGCAGCGGGTGATTTTCCGGCGTTCAGGAAAAGACGCCGGGGATGGCGGTGGCGCAGAAGCGGCAGCGCCCGTCCCTGAGCCCCTCGTTCTCCAGGCTGTACATCAGGCGGCGCAGCAGCACCTTGCCGCACGACGGGCAATAGGTGTGCTCGGCGTCGGAGAGCAGGTTGCCGACGTAGCAGAAGCGCAGGCCGGCGTCCAGGGCGATGCGCCTTGCCCCGTGCAGCGTCGCCGGCGGGGTGGGCGGCACGTTCTTCAGCTGGTAGGTGGGGACGAAGCGCGAGAAGTGCAGGGGCACGTCGGGGCCCAGCTCGCGCGCCAGCCAGCGGCACATGCCCTCGATCTCGCGCGGCGAATCGTTCAGCCCGGGAATGAGCAGCACCACCACCTCCAGCCAGGTCTTCTCGGCGCGCACGGTCAGCAGCGTGTCCAGGACCGGCTGCAGCTCGCCGCCGCACTGCTCGATGTAGAAGGCCTTGCT
>CAZLSH010000038.1:0-18746 GCA_964562095.1 uncultured Clostridia bacterium
CGGAGAAACCATCCAGTTCCTTCAGTCGCACGCCGTCGAGGACGGCGCCCTGGTGCAGCGGGACGGCACGCCTCTCACCATCGGGCGCGTTCACCAGGAAATCCGGCGCTTCCTCTCCGAGCAGGGGCTGGAGGCACCTGAGGGGACCATCTTTGCGATCGGCCGTGACGCGGCCATCCCTCACAACCATGGCAGCCCGGCCGATCTCCTGCGCCTGGGCCAGACGATCGTCTTTGACATCTACCCGCGCGAGATCGGCGGCTACTTCTTTGACATGACGCGTACCTTCTGCCTGGGGTATGCCCCGCCCGAGGCCGAAGCGCTCTACCGGGATGTCTATGACTGCCTGGAGCATGTGATGGCCTCCTATGCGGCGGGTACTGAGCTCAAGTTCTACCAGCGCATGGCCTGCGAGTTCTTTGAAGGGCGTGGACATCCCACCATCGGATCCGACAGCCGCAGCGAGTCTGGCTACGTGCACGGTCTCAGCCACGGCATCGGCCTCGCCATCCCCACCAACATGGCCAACAAAGTGGTGGCCGACCTCAAGAGCAAGGGCAAGGTGGTGCGCGGCTGGTTCGGCATCACCATCGGCGACATCAGCGAGAGCGACGCCAAGGACCTGGACCTGCAGAGCGCCGGCGTCCTGGTCAACGGCGTGGAGGACAACTCCCCGGCCCAGAAGGCGGGGCTCAAGCGCTACGACCTGATCGTGGCCATCAACGGCCGCAAGGTCAAGTCGGCCGCCGACCTGCAGCTGGAAATCGCCGACTCGACGCCCGGCGACGAGATGACCGTGAGCGTCTTCCGCGGCAAGGAGAAGCTGACGCTCAAGGTCAAGGTCAGCGAGGCCCCGGGAGCCGCCCGCGAGCGGGCGGTCGAGGAAAGCCGCGACCTGAACCTGGGCATGACCCTGGTCAGAAATACCCCGGCGCTGGCCGGCCAGTACGACCTGAAGACATCCCGCGGTCTGGTGGTGGAGAACGTCCAGCGTGACGGCCATGCCGCCCAGTGGGGCATCCGGCCCGGCGACGTCATCCTGGCCGTCAACCGCACCGAGGTGGGCAGCATCGAGGAGTTCAAGCGGCTGCTGGCCGGCCGCCGCCCCGGTTCGATCGTGCTGCTGCTGATCAACCGCGACGGCGACGAGGGCTACCGGCGCTTCGCCCTGCCCGAATGAACTTTTTCAAGGCCAGCTCCTTCGGCAACGATTTCCTGGCCGTCGATGGGGAAGGAATTGCCCCCGGGACGGACAAAGGGGAGCTGGCCCGGCGCATCTGCGACCCCCACGAGGGGGTCGGCGCCGACGGCGTGGTCTTCCATGAACCGGCCCGGCCGGCCGTCCCGGGCAAAACCGGCCCCGGCGGCCTGAGCGCGCGCTTCGAGATATGCAACCGCGACGGCGGCCGCGCCGAGCTTTCGGGCAACGGCATGGCGGCCCTGGCCGCCGTGCTGCTGCGGCGCCGCGCGGTCGGTTCGTACCTGGCCCTGAGCACGGGCATCGGCCGCCGGCGCGTGCGGCTCCTGGAGCGGCGCGGCCCACGGTTCCATTTCGACGTGGAGATCGGCAGGCCCGATTTCGCCGACCGCGCGTTCTTCCCGTTCCTTGAGAAAGAACAGCGATCCTACCGCGCCGCCGGGGCGGTATTCCACCCGGTCTCCGTGGGCAACCCCCATGCCGTGGTCCTGTGCCGCAGCTTGGGCGCCTCCGCCCGCCTGGAGGCGCTGGGCAAAAAACTGGAAAGCCACCCCATGTTCCCCAAGCGCGTCAATGTGGAGTTCGTCGAACGGACCGCCCCCGGCATGTGCCGGGCATTCTTCTACGAGCGCGGGGTGGGGCCCACCCGGGCGTCCTCGACCGGCAGCGCCGCGGTGTTCGCCGTCCTGCGCCGCCTGGGCATGGCCGGTGACCAGCTGCAGATCGAGCATGAGCCCGAGCCCATCCGCTTGCGCTGGCAGGGGGGGATCCAGGTGGAGATCGTCACCCGCTTGATCTGCAAGGGGCAATACTTCGGCTAGAAGCAAAAAAGTTCGAAGTTCGATGTTCAAGGTTAAAAAGAAAAAGAAGTAGTCAGTAGACAGTAGGAAGAGAAGACGATCAGCCCAGGGCAAAAGGCATTCGGCAAGACAAAGGCAAAAGTTTAAAGTAAGAAAAGCTACTTCATGAAAAAATGGATTTGCCAGGGGCTTTCGTTTGGAATTTGGTGCTTGGTGCTTGGAATTTAAGTCTTACTATTCCTTTTCCAGCCGTTTACCGTGTACCGTCAACCGATTGCTTCCGTACCCTCGTTATGCGTGATGCGTGATGCGTGATGAGAAAGAGCAGAAATGCTCTTATCTCTGACGATCACAATCACTATCACTACCACTTATTCCTGTAAGGTCTCTTGCTGACACTGTCACTGACACTGTCAAGGACACGGATTGCCATGTTCTTTATGGAAATGTCCCAAAGTGTGATAAAATAGGCTGTCCGTGCAGCCGTAACACCGTTTTCCCCTTGGACAGGAGGCTGGAATGAAAAAGTTGTTGGCCCTGGTATTCGCCGTTTTGCTCTCAGCCGGCGCCCTGTCCGCGTCCAACGGCCGGGCGATCCTCAACCTCTACGGCACCGCCCTGAACGTGGCCGAGAACAGGTTCACCGGTCAGGAAGGCGGCAACAAGATCTATTTCGAGGTCAAGGCCGCCTATGCCATCTCCGGAAACATTTACCTGTGGGCCAGCCACGGTCAATTCCCCATCCGCGATTCCTGGCAGAGCTGGGAGCGCAAGGGTTCATTCAGCCCCGACGCGCTGGTCGAGCGCAAGCTGGGCAAGCGGGTCATCGCCGGCGGCGGCGGCATCTTCATCGGCTATTTCGAGCCGGGCCAGTTCGCGATTCGCGCCGAGGCCGGGGTCTGCCACATCGCCAACGACATCGACGCGGAGGTGAGCTCGATCGCCAGCGGGCAGCTCATCCGCAGCCTGGAGAACCGGCAGCGGGGCATCGGCGCCCGCGGCGGCCTGGCCGTGACCTACGGCCTCTACCGCAGCGTTTTCGCGGAAGCGACGGCGGGCTACACGTACGCCCCCGACACGATCGACGGCGTGCGCAGCAACCTGGGCGGCTTTCACCTGGCCCTGGGCCTGGGCATTCAATTTTAGTCGCGGGAGAGCAGAATGAAAAGAACTACCCTCTGGATATGGGCCGCGGTCGCGCTGCTGGTCCTGCCGTTCCAGGCCTGCAAGAAGGCCGAGGTGGAGACCGGCTCGCTGTCGGTGCAACTCTCCGCCGGCGTCAGCGGCACCCCGGCCGCCGGGAGCTACACCTTCAACGTGGGCGACACCGTTTCCTACAGCTACGGGCTGCAGCCCGGCTTCAGCAAGCTGACCGTGCTGATGAACGAGCAGCCGGTCGCCGCCGCCGGATCGCTGACCATCACCGGCAACCATTTTCTCAAGGCCTACTCCGACGACAACCTGGAGTACAAGCTGACCGTGCAGATGACCGACGGCGTGACCGGGTCGCCGGCGGCCGGCACCTATTACTACAAGGCCGGCAGCGTGGTCCCCTACGCCTATGCCCTGGCCGACGGCTACAAGGGGCTGTTCGTGAAGCTGAACGGCGGCGACGCTGCCGTCAGCGGCAACGTCACCATGAGCCAGGACAGCGTCCTCTATGCCGGCGCCGCGGTGAAGCAGGACGTCCGCGGCTCCTGGAACCTGAGCGAGGCCTACGGCGACGGCAGCTCGTTCACCGTCACGGTCGCCTTCAGCGGCACGCTGTTTTCCGGCACCGTCAGCGACAGCGAGGGCGGCGTCGGGACCTACGACTACGCCGACGATACCCTCGATTTCACCCTGGTGTTCCCCGACGTCACCTACAAGTACAGCGACGGCGAGTTCAGTGACGCCGACACCATGAGCGGGAAGTGCCAGCGCTACCAGGTGGAGGGCAGCGCCGTGAGCGGTACCTGGACGGCGGTGCGGGTCAAGACCGGATCCTCAAGTGCTTCGAGCAGCTATAGGAAAGGAAGCCCAAAGAGTTATAGACGTTAGATATTAGACGTTAGATGTTAGACGTTAGTGGTTAGCAAGAAAAAAAGCCCTGGAACCATATCTTGTTGAATCCCTTGCTGCCGCTGCTGTCTGATGTCCAATGTCTCGTAGTCGCTCCATATCTTGCTAACGTCTAACGACTAGCGTCTAGCATCTGTCGTCTGTCGTCTAACGTCTGTCGTCTAACGTCTAACATCTAGCGTCTAGCGTCTAACGTCTAGCGTCTAGCGTCTAACGTCTAACATCTAGCGTCTAGCGTCTAGCGTCTAACGTCTAACGTCTAGCGTCTGACGTCTATGGCTCGTCCGGGATCACCAGGTATGGCTTGAAGCTCATGTTGTGCGGTTCTTTTTCGGCGATGGCCAGGAGCTTGCCCTCGTCGTCGAAGATGCGGAAGAAGTCGTTGCTGGCGGCGGGAAATATCTTGAGCACATCCGCGGCCTTCAGCGCCATGCCGTTCGAGATGCAGCGCCGGCCGGCCGGATTGACGATCATCTTCGGGTACTCCTCCAGCAGCTTCTCGATGGGGGTGACCGCCTGCAGCTCCTGGCCGGCGGCGGCCATTTCCGCCGCCCGCTTCAGGGTCACCGCCTGCTCCAGGGTGAAACGGCCGATCCGCTCCCGTTTCAATTCCAGGAGATGGGCGCCGCAGCCGAGCTTCCGGCCGAGATCGTGGGCCAGGGAGCGGATGTAGGTCCCCGAAGAGGTCAGCGCCCTGAACTCCAGGGTGGCGGCGTCGGCCGCTCGCCCGGTCAGCTCGTGGATGGTGACCTCGACGGCTGCGACCTGGACCGGCTCCTGGCGGCGGGCATACGTATAGAGCGGCTTGCCCTTGAATTTCTTGGCCGAGAACGCCGGCGGCACCTGCAGCTGTTTGCCGCGGAAGCCGGCCAGCAGCGACTCGATGTCGACCGCGGCCAGGTCCACCGGCTGCGGCGGCCCCGCCGGCGCCCCTTCCGCGTCATAAGTGCTGGTGGCAACGCCGAAACGGATGAGCCCGGTGTAGAGCTTGTCCTGCTTGACGTAGAAGTCGAAAAAGCGGGTGGCCTGGCCCAGGGCGATGAGCAGCAGGCCGGTGGCGTTGGGGTCGAGGGTGCCGAAATGCCCGGCTTTGCGGGTGTGAAAAATGCGGCGCACCCGGGCCACGGCATCGTGGGAACTGAAGCCCTTCTCCTTGTCGACGGCGATCAGGCCGTGGATCATGGCATCTGCCCGGCGATCAGCCGCAGGATCTCCTTCTTGGCCCCGGGCAGGTCGCCGCGATAGAAGAAGCCCGCCGCGTGGTGATGGCCGTCGCCCTGGAAGGCCTGGGCGACGCGGCGCGCCGAGAACTCGTTGCGCGAGCGGATGGAGACGCGGTAGTAGTCCTCGCCGATCTCCTTGAAAAACAGCAGCACCAGCACGCCGTCGATGGAGCGGGCCACGGCGATGATGTCCTCGGTCTCGATATCCTTCAGTTCCAGGCGCTCCAGGAACTCGCGGCGGAAATCGATCATGGCCACGCGGCCGTCGAGGGCGGTCTCCAGCGTGGAAAGGACGCGGGTCAGCATGCGGATCTTCTCCGGGGGGTTGGAGTTGAACAGCAGGTTGCTGACCTCGAAGGGCGAGAAGCCCCCGCGCCGGGCCAGGTCGGCGGCGATGGCCAGCGAGCGCGCCGTGGTGTTGGAATACTTGAACGACCCGGTGTCGGAGGCGATGGCCGCGTAGAGGTTGAAGGCGATGTCGCGGCTGAATTCAGCGCCCAGCTCCAGCCCCAGCTCGTACACCAGTTCGCCCACGGCGGCGGCTTCGGGGACCACCCAGGCGAGTTCCGGCCCGTTGGCGCCGGAGGCGAGATGATGGTCGATGACGATGCGCTCGTAGCCGGCCAGGTCCTTCTGGCCGGTGCGCTCCTCGCCGCCGCCCTCGATGAGGAAGACCAGGTCGAACGGGCGCGGCCGGATCTGCCCGATGATGAGGTGCTCGTGGCCTGGCAGCCGGTTCACCGGGGAAGGGGAGCGGTCGGCGTTGATGAAGTCCGCCTTTTTTCCCAGCTGGCGCAGCATGAGCAGCAGGGCCAGGCCGCTGCCGATGGAGTCGGCGTCGGGCCGCAGGTGGGAGCAGATGGCGACGGCGCGGGCGGCGCGGATCTTTTCAGCGATCTTCCGTTTCATGGCCGTCCCCGTCGCGTTCCAGGTGCTCCAGCTTGCGCTCCAGCTCCAGGGCCGTGTCCAGCGCGAATTCAAGCTCCGGCATGCTGCGCAGGATCATTTTCCGCGCCAGCAGCTTCTTGATGAAGCCCGCGGCGCCGGCCAGCTGCTCCAGGCAGGCTGTTTCGCCGCCGGCGGGGCAGGCGATGAACACGGTGGCCCGCTTGAGGTCGGGGGCGGGACGGACGCGCGTCACGGTGACGAGCCGGAATCCCGGGTTCAGGCTGTCGCGGTTGAGGATCTCGCCCAGCGCCTGCTGCAGCGTGCTGGCGAACTTCTCCAGGCGGTAGGCCATGTCACAGGAAGCGCGCCTGGATGCGGCTGATCTCGACGGCGTAGTTGCGGTCGATGAAGGCTTCGACCTGCTGAAACACGCTCTCCAGCGCCGCGCGGCCGGGGGCGAGGGTCACCACCGTCAGCTGCGCCTTCTGCCACAGTTCCTGGTGGGCGGTCTCGGCGACGGCGACGTTGAACCGGCGCCGCAGCCGCTCCTTGAGGCTGGACAGCAGGCGGCGCTTCTCCTTCAGGCTGTGGAATCCCTCAGCGAACAAGTCGATCTCCAGCTGGCCGATCATGAGATGACGGACGTCTCATAGATCTCCATGATGTCTCCGGGCTCGACGTTGTTGAAGTTGCGGATGCGGATGCCGCACTCGGTGCCGGCGCGCACTTCCGAGACCTCGTCCTTGATGCGCTTCAGCGACTCGATCTCGCCCTCGAAGACCAGGTCCTCGCCGCGCATGATCTTGACCTTGGATTTGCGCGTGACCCTGCCGTCGCGGACGACGCAGCCGGCCACGACGCCGACGTTGGAGATCTTGAACTTCTGCAGGATCTCGACCTCGCCGATGCGCTTCTCCTGGTACTGCGGGCCGATCTTGCCCTTGACGGCCTTCTCGATGTCCTCGACCAGGTGGTAGATCACGCTGTAGAGGCGGATCTCCACTTTCTCCATCTTGGCCATGGCCAGGATCTTCTGCGGCGCCTTGACGTTGAAGCCGAGGATGACCGCCCCGGCGGTGGAGGCCAGCAGGATGTCGCCCTCGGTGATGTTGCCCAGGCCGCTGTGCAGGACCTCGATCTTGAGCTGTTCCTGGCTGAGGCCAACCAGCACCTGCTCCAGGACCTCGGTGCTGCCGAAGTTGTCGGCCTTGACGATCAGCGGGAAGGTCTTGACCACGTCCTGCTCGACCAACTGGAACAGGTTCTGCAGGCTGATCTTCTTCTCGGCCATGAAGTCCCTGTTCTTGGCGGCTTTCTGCGTCGCCTGGCGCATGGCGATGACTTTCTTGGCCTTGTCCAGGTCATCGACCACCTGGAAGACGTCGCCGGCCTGGGGAACGGCCTCGAAGCCCATGATCTCGACGGGATCGGGCACCCTGGCCGCAGCCAGCATGGCGCTGCTGTCGTCAAAAATGGACTTGATCTTGCCCAGCGAGCTGCCGCAGATGAAGCAGTCGCCCTTCTTCAGCCGGCCGTGCTGGATGAGCACCGTGCCGATCGGCCCCAGCTGGGGGTCGAGGCGCGACTCGATGATCGTGCCGCGGGCGGGAACGTCGGCGTAGGCCTTGAGCTCCTGCATCTGCGACACCAGCTGGATCATCTCCAGCAGCTGGTCCAGGTTCTGGTTGTTCTTGGCCGAGATCTCCACCGAGACGGTCTTGCCGCCCCAGGACTCGACCAGGATGCCGTGCTTGTTCAGGTCGGTCTTGACCCGGTCCAGGTCGGCGCCGGCGATGTCGATCTTGTTGATGGCCACGATCATCGGCACCTGGGCGGCCTGGGCGTGGCGGATGGCCTCGACGGTCTGCGGCTGCACGCCGTCGTTGGCGGCGACGACCAGGATGACCAGGTCGGTGACCTGGGCGCCGCGGGCGCGCAGGTTGGTGAATGCTTCGTGCCCGGGCGTGTCGATGAAGACGATCGAATCGTCGCCGGCACGCAGCTTGTAGGCGCCGATCTTCTGGGTGATGCCCCCGGCTTCCTTCTCGGCCACCCGCGTCTTGCGCAAGGTGTCGAGCAGCGTCGTTTTGCCGTGGTCGACGTGGCCCATGACGGTGACCACCGGCGGGCGCGGCGCGGGCGTGGCGCCGCTGGCGGCCACGCGGGCCTGGAAAACATAGTCCTCGAAGGGCAGGACCTCGAGCTCCACTCCCAGGTCGGCGCACAGCCTCTCGATATCGGCCTGGTCCAGGATCTGGTTGCCCTGGTAGTTCATTTTCAGCTGGGCCATCCTCTCTTCCAGGATTTTCAGCTTGATGGCCAGCTTTTCCGCCAGCTCCTTGAAAGTGCAGAAATCGGTGATCTGGATCTTGGCCGGCAGGTCAAGGGGCTCGGCGATCTTTTCCTTTTTCGGCTGCGCCGGCTGGGCCGGGCGCTGCGCGTGCCGGCGCGGTCCGTGCTGGGGCTGGGGGCGGCGGTAGGAGGGCGATGGGCGATAGATGCGCTGCCCGGGCCGCGAGGCCGGCGTCCCAGCGGGGGACTGCCCGGGCCGCGTCACCTGGGTGGGCGGGGCCGCGGGCCTCGTCACCTGGGGCGGAGCCGCGGGCCTGGGTGCCTGGGCGGCAGGAGCGGCGGGTCTGGCAGGCTGGGGCGGCGCGGCGGGTCTCGTCACCTGCGGCGGAACGGGGGGCCTGGGTGCCTGGGCGGCAGGAGCGGCGGGTCTGGCAGGCTGGGGCGGCGCGGCCGGCTTTGGAGCGGCGGCAGCCGGCTTGGCGGCAGGCGCCGGGGCCGCCTGGGGCTTGGGCGCCTCTGCCTTGGCGGCGGCGGCCGGGGGTGCTTCCGCCGGGGCTTTCGCCGCCGGAACGGCCCGGGCAACGGGCTTTTTTCCCGCCGCGGCCTTGGGCGCCGCCGCTTTTTCCGGGACAGCCTTCTTCTCGGCGGCCTTTTTCACCGGCGCTTTCCCGGCCGCCTCTTTCTTTTCCGGGGCGGCCTTACTGGCCGCTTCCTTTTTCGCGGCGGCCGCCTTCTTGGGGGGCCGCTTCATCTCGGCTTCCAGGGCGGCGATCTTCTTGGCGCTGGCGGAGAGCTCGCGCAGCTGCTCGAGCTGTTCGACGTTGATGACCGAGGAGTGCGACTTGACCGCCAGGCCGAGCTTCTCCAGGAAGTACATGGCCAGCTTATTCGAAAGCTTGAATTGCTTGGTGGCTTCGTGGAGCTTGATAGTTGACATGGACCCGTTCTCCTATTGCTTGGTTTGCTTCTCTTCGCCGGATTCGTTCTTGCGGTTGGCGATCTGGATGTCCCATCCGGTCAGCTTGGAAGCGAGCTTGATGTTGACCCCTTTTTTGCCGATGGCCGCCGACAGGGTCTCTTCCTTGACCGTCACCTCGGCGACCTGGTTCTCGGGGTCGACCAGGTGCACCTTGACCACCTCGGCCGGCGTCAGGGCGGAGGCGATGAAGCGCTCCGGGGCGCTGCTCCAGGCAATGACGTCGATGCGCTCGCCGCGCAGTTCCTTGGTGATGGCCAGCACGCGGTTGCCGTTCATGCCCACGATGGCCCCGACCGGGTCGATGGCCTTGTCGGTGGAGTAGACCGCCACCTTGGACTTGATCCCCGGCTCGCGGGAAATGGCGAATATCTTGACGATGCCTTCGGCCACCTCGGGCACCTCTTTCTTGATCAGTTCGGCCACGAAGTCGTTCATGTAGCGGGTGGCCAGGACCAGCGGCCCCTTGCCCTCGGAAAAGACCCGCTTGATGAGGAATTTGATGATCTCGCCGCGCCGGAAACTGTCCTTGGGGGAGAGCTCCTTTGGGGGCAGGACGGCCTCGCCCCATTCCAGGCCCAATATGATGTTGCCGTTCTCGATGCGGCGGATCTCGCCGGTCATCAGGGTGCCGGCCAGCTGGAAGTACTTCTCGTAGATGTTCTCCTGCTCGGCCTTGAGGATCTTCTGCATGATGATCTGCTTGGCCGACTGGGCGGCGATGCGCCCCAGGGTCTCGCCGGGCATGTGGATCTTGATGACGTCGCCCTCGCGCGCCTTGGAATCGTACTTCAGCGCGTCCTTCCAGTGGATTTCGGCCAGCGGGTCGCTGACCTCCTTGACCACCAGCTTGCTGACGTAGACCTCGATGATCCCCTTGTGCTCGTCGATCTCGATCTGGACCTCGGCGTCGGGGTCAAAATACTTCTTGGAGACGGTGAGCAGCGCTTCCTTGATGGCAGAGAAAAAAATGTCGGGATTGATGCCGCGTTCGCGGCTGATCTGCCTGATGCTCTGCAACAAATCTTCTGCCATTGATCATCCTCAATCTGCTCATTGGAGACACGTCATTATAAAGGATATTTCCCTGAAATGCAAATCGCCGGGCGCGGCGCCGGCGGCGGCGAAGGGCGAAATTTGTTGTGGGTATTGACTTTCGCTCTCTTTTGGGTTACATTGGCCCCTGTCATGCGAGGAGGAATGTAAAAAAATGAACAAGAATGAAATCGCCCAGCTGATGGTGAAAGATTCCAGTATTATCAAGAGCAATGCGCTCAAAGTCATTGATACACTGGTGACGGTTGTCGGCGATCAATTGAAAAAAAAGCAGGGCAAGGTGACGCTGGTCGGGTTTGGCACGTTCAAGGTGATCGACAAGAAAGCCAAGGTGGGCCGCAATCCCAAGACGGGCGCCAAGATCAATATCCCCAAGAAACGGGTCCCCAAGTTCATCGCGGGAAAAGAACTGAAGGCCCTGGTGAAATAGCCGGGGCCATAGGCAGGCGCGTAGCCCAGTTGGTTAGAGCGCTACCTTGACACGGTAGAGGTCGGCGGTTCGAGCCCGCCCGCGCCTATTTGTTCCATGAATAAAGAAAAAGCGATCCTGCTCAAGATAAACGGCGAATTGAAAGCCATCGGCACGCCCGTCGCTCCCGGCGACCCGGTCGAGGAGATTTACCCCCATTCGCCCGAGGCCCTCGAGGTCTACCGCCACTCGGCCGCCCACCTGCTGGCCCAGGCCATGCTCGAACTGTTCCCCGGGACGCAGTACGGCGTGGGGCCGGCCGTGGAGAACGGCTTTTATTACGATTTCCTGACCGAGCGCCCGCTGGTCGAGGCTGACCTGGAAGGGATCGGCAAAAAAATGGCCCACCTGGCCAAGCAGAACCAGCCGATCCGCCGCGAGGTGTGGACCAAGGCCCAGGCCCGGGATTACTTCCTGGCGCACGGCCAGCAGCTCAAGGTCGAGCTGCTCGAGGAAAAAGTCGCCGGCGACGAGGTCTCGGTGTTCCGCCAGGGCGACTTCGTCGACCTCTGCCGCGGCCCGCACCTGCCAGCGACCGGGCTGCTGAAGCATTTCAAACTGCTCAGCGTGGCCGCCGCCTACTGGAAGGGCGACGAAAAAAGCCATTCGCTGCAGCGCGTCTACGGCACGGTCTTCCCCGACGCCGAGGGGCTGGCCGAGCACCTGCGCCTGCTCAAGGAGGCGCGCGAGCGCGACCACCGGCTGCTGGGGCGCCAGCTCGACCTGTTCTCCCTGCAGGAAGAGGCCGGGCCCGGCCTGGTCTACTGGCACCCCCGCGGGGCGCGCATGCGCCACGTCATCGAGGCCTATTGGAAGCAGCGCCATTACGAGGGCGGCTACGAACTCCTCTACACGCCGCACATCGGCCGCGAATGGCTGTGGCAGACCTCGGGCCACCTGAACTTCTACAAGGACTCGATGTACGCGCCCATGGCCATCGACGAGATGAACTACTACCTGAAGCCCATGAACTGCCCGTTCCACATCATGGTCTACAAGTCGAGCCAGCGCTCCTACCGCGACCTGCCCCTGCGCTGGGCCGAGCTGGGGACGGTCTACCGCTACGAGCGCAGCGGCACGCTGCACGGCCTTTTGCGCGTGCGCGGCTTCACCCAGGACGACGCCCACATCATCTGCACCCCCGAGCAGATCGACGAGGAGATCCTGCGCACGCTCGATTTCTCGCTCGACCTGCTGCGCGCCTTCGGCTTCAACGAGTTCAAGATCGAGCTCTCGGTGCGCGACCCGCAGGTCAGCGGCAAGTACGCCGGCAGCGACGCCATGTGGGCCGAGGCCGAGGCCTCGCTGGTCAAGGCGCTGAACGTGCGCCGGCTCGCCTTCCAGCGCATGGAGGGCGAGGCCGTGTTCTACGGGCCCAAGATCGACATCAAGATCAAGGACGCCCTGGGGCGCTTCTGGCAGTGCACCACCATCCAGTTCGACTTCAACATGTCGGAGCGCTTCGCCATGAAGTACATCGGCGCCGACGGCTCCGCCCACCAGCCCTACATGGTGCATCGCGCCCTGCTCGGCTCGCTGGAGCGCTTCTTCGGCGTGCTGATCGAGCATTACCGCGGCTTTTTCCCGCTGTGGCTGGCGCCGGTGCAGGCCCTCATCGCCCCGCTCAACGACGACTGCCTGCCCTATGCCCGCCAGGTGCTGGAACGCCTGCGCGCGGCCGGGCTGCGCGCCGAGCTCGATGCCCGCTCCGAGGGCGTCAGCCGCAAGATCCGCGACGCCGAGAACCAGAAGGTCCCCTACATCATCGTCCTCGGCCCCCAGGAGCGGCAGCAGGGGAACATCTCCTTCCGCATCCACCAGCAGGGCGACCAGGGCCGCATCGCCCTGGACGATTTCGTTCAAAGACTCAAAATCAAAATAGAGGAAAAAAGCCAGAATTATGAGGTATCCTAAACCCGTTCCCAACAAAAAGAAGAACCCGCACCGGACCAACGAAGAAATCATGGCCCGCGAGGTGCGGCTGATCGACGAGGAAAAGAACCAGGTGGGCATCATCCCCACCACCCAGGCCCTGGACATCGCCCGCGAGAAGGACCTGGACCTGGTCGAGATCTCCCCGGAGGCCTCGCCGCCGGTATGCCGCATCCTGGATTACGGCAAGTTCCTGTACTCGCTGCAGAAGAAAGCGCACGAGGCCCAGCGCCACCAGCGCAAGGTGCTGATCAAGGAGATCAAGTTCACGCCGGTCATCGGCGGCCACGACGTGGACGTCAAGCTGAAGAAAATCAAGGAATTCCTCGCCGAGGGCAACAAGGTGAAGGTGACCGTCTGGCTGAAGGGGCGGCAGAAGCGCAAGCCGGAGATGCTGGAGACCATGGTCGCCCGCATCATGGAGATCCTGAAGGAGATCGCGGAGATCGAAGCCCCGCCCAAGCGCGAGGGTTTTTTCTGCCATATCATGATCGGAGCGAAAAAAGGAGGCAAAGATGCCAAAACTAAAAACCCATAGAGGCGCCGCCAAGAGGCTGCGGGTGACCGCCGCGGGGAAGATCAAGCGCAGCAAGGCCTTTGGCCGGCATATCCTGACCAAGAAGAGTTCCAAGCGCAAGCGCAATCTGAAGCAGTCGACGCTGATCGTCAAGTCGGAACTCAAGAAGGCCAAGGAACTGCTGCCGTATGCGAAATAGGAGGAAGCGATGCCAAGAGTGACACGAGGGAACAAGAAACTTCTGCGCAGAAAAAAGATACTGGACCAGGCCAAGGGCTTCTGGGGCGCCAAGGGCAAGAACTACCGCTCGGCCAAGGAATCGGTGCAGCGGGCGATGGTGTACGCCTACCGCGACCGGCGCAACCGCAAGCGCGATTTCCGCACGCTGTGGAACGTGCGCATCAACGCCGCCGTGCGCGAGTTCGGCATGAGCTACTCGCTGTTCATGAAGAACCTGAAGAAGGCCAATATCCTGCTCAACCGCAAGATGCTGGCCAACCTGGCCGCCTGCGAGCCCGACACCTTCCGCGCCATCGTCGAGAAAGCCAAGTCCGTGGCATGATCGATGAACTCGCAAAAGAGATTGAAGGAGCCCGACAGTCCTTTGTCCACGAGCTAGAGCGAATTCAGTCTCCCGAGGACCTCGCTTCCCTGAGGGAGCGCTTCCTCGGCCGCAAGCAGGGCGCGGTCAGCCAGCTCCTGGCGCGGCTGAAGGAGTTTGCCCCGGCCGACAGGCCCCGGGCCGGCCAGGCGGTCAACGGCCTCAAGGCATTCGTCGAGGCGTCGCTGGCCGCGGCGCTCGAACGGCGCGCCGGAGCCGCCCGCGGCGCCGCTTCGGCCTGGCGCGATGACTCGCTGCCGCCGTCCGAGCTGCCGGTCGGCCGTCTGCACCTGATCGCCGACATCCAGCGCCGCATCGAGGACATCTTCCTGCAGCTGGGCTACGAGATCGCCACCGGCCCCGAGGTCGAGCTCGAGGAGTACAACTTCACGCGGCTGAACTTTCCGCCGCACCACCCGGCCCGCGACGAGCAGGACACGTTCTTCCTGGAGGGCCACGACGACCTGCTGCTGCGCACGCACACCTCGCCCATGCAGGTGCGCTACCTGCTCGCCCACCCGCCGCCGCTCAAGATCATCTCGCCGGGCAAGGCCTTCCGCAAGGACGACCCCGACGCCACCCATTCGCCCTGCTTCCACCAGGTGGAGGGGCTGCTGGTGGACTGCGGCATCCGCTTCTCGCACCTGAAGGGGACGCTGGAGGCCTTCTGCCGCTCGTTCTACGGCCCCGACGTGGTCCTGCGCTTCCGCCCCGGCTACTTCCCCTTCACCGAGCCGTCGGCCGAAGTGGACATCAGCTGCTTCCTCTGCGGCGGAAAGGACTCATCCTGCCGGGTGTGCAAAGGCAGCGGCTGGCTGGAGATCCTGGGCAGCGGCATGGTGCACCCGCAGGTGCTGCGCAACTGCGGCATCGACCCGGAGGAATTCTCGGGATTCGCCTTCGGCATGGGGATCGAGCGCGTGGCCATGGTCAAGTACGGCGTACCGGACCTGCGCCTGCTCTACGAGAACGACCTGCGCCTGCTGGGGCAGTTCGGGTGACGGGATGAAGATCAACGTCGAATACCTGAAGCGCTTCGTCGCCTTCGACCTCGATGATGGGGCCCTGAAGGACCTGCTGGCCGGCATCGGCCTGGAGACGGCCGAGACGCAGTCCATCGGCGGCGAGACGGTCCTGGACGTCGAGACCACGCCCAACCGCCCCGACTGGCTCTCGCACTACGGGATCGCCCGCGAGATCGCCGCCAAGGACGCCCGCCTGCGCTTCGCGCCCATGGACCTGTCGGCGGTGAAGCTCCCCGCCGCCGCCGGGGGTTTTGCCATCCACATCGAGAACGCGGCCGACTGCCGGCGCTACAGCGGCTGCATCGTCCGCGACCTGAAAGTGACCGAATCCCCGCCCGAAGTGCAGCGCCTGCTGCTCTCGCTGGGCCTGCGGCCGATCAATGACATCGTCGACGCCTCGAACCTGGTGATGATGACCTGCGGCCAGCCGCTGCACATATTCGACCTGGAGAAGCTGCAGGGCGCCCAGGTGCGCGTGCGCCGCGCCCGCCCGGGCGAAACGCTGCGACTGCTCGACGAGCGCGACGTCGCCCTGGACGGGCGCCACCTGCTCATCGCCGATGCCTCCCGCCCGCTGGCGCTGGCCGGCATCATGGGCGGGCTGGAGTCGGGGATCAGCGCCGGCACGCGCCATGTCTTCATCGAGAGCGCCTGTTTCGAGCCGGTGGTCATCCGCCTCGGGGCGCACGCCCTGGGCCTGAAGACCGACGCCAGCTACCGCTTCGAGAGAGGCATGGACGCCGAGGCGACCCTGCCGGCTCTGCGGATGGCCCTGCTCCTGCTCGCGCGCTCGCAGGGCCGGGCGCTGGCGCCCGCCTTTTTCCAGGACGCCTATCCCCGGCCGCAGGTCCGCCCCGCCATCCGCCTGGCCAAGGACTATCCCGCCCGGCTGACGGGCATGGAGATCCCCGCCGCCGCCTGCGCCGCCATCCTCGGCCGCCTGGGCTTCGGCCTGAGCGACGAGGGGGACCATTGGCAGGTCGCCCCGCCCAGCCACCGCGTGGACGCGGAATGCAGGGAAGACCTGGTCGAGGAGATCGCCCGCATCCACGGCTACGACCACCTGCGCGGAGAGATGCCCCTGGCCGCCAACCCCGTCTTGCGCGTCGACCGCGAGCGCGTCATCGTCCAGCGCCTCAAGCACCAATTGGCCGACGCCGGCTTCAACGAGGTGATCAACTACGTTTTTCAGGCGCCCGAGGAGAACCTCGCGGCCGACCCGCAGCAGAAGCCTCTCGCCCTGAAAAACCCCCTGGGGAGGGATTTTTCGGTAATGAAGAACTCGCTGCTGGCCGGGCTGCTGAAGAACACGGCAGCCAACGCCAACCAGGGGTTCGAGCGCGTGGCGCTGTTCGAGATCGGCAGGGTTTTCCGCCGGCGCGAGCGACAGGTTCTGGAAGAGCGGCGGCTGGCGGCCAGCGTCTATGGCCGGCAGCAGAAGAAGGATTGGCGGCTGCCGGAGCAGGATTTCGACTTTGCCTGGCTGCAGGCGCAGCTGGCCGCTCTGGGCCGCCGCCTGCGGCTGGAGTTGACCTTCAGCGCCGGGGCGCACCCGGTGTTCGCCCCCGGCTGCAGCTTCCGCGTCGAGGCCGGCGGCCGTGCCTGCGGCTGGTGCGGGGAGATTGCCGCTGGTTTCCGCGCCGCCTGCAAGCTGGAACGGCCGGTCTTCGCCCTGGAACTCGACCTGGAAGCCCTGCTGGCCTGCCGGGACGAGAGCCGTTTTCGGGCCTGGAACCGTTTCCCGGCCACGCGCCGCGATTTCACCTTCCTGATGGCCAAGAAGCGGCGTTACCAGGAATTGCACGCCGCCATCGGGCGCCTGCGGCCCGCCCTGCTGGAGAGTTTCGAGCTCACCGACGTCTTCCAGGGGCCGGCCGTCCCGGAGGACAAGGTCAGCTTTTCAATGAGTTTCACTTACCGGGCCCCTGAGCGCACGCTGACCGGCGACGAGGTGAACGGCGTCCATGCCGATTTCACCGGCCGGCTGGCGGCGGACCTGGACCTAATCCAACGATAAGGAGAACAGCCATGAGCGGAAGTTTCAAGGAGTTCGATAAACTGGAGGAGAAGATCAACCGGCTCATCAGCGGCATGAAGGCCCTGCGCGATGAGAACCAGAAGCTGAAAAAGCAACTGCATGACGTCCAGCACGATTCCTCGCAGCGCGAAGGCGAAAAGAGCGAAATCCGCAAGAAAATCGCCTCGCTGATCGAGCTGGTCGACTCCATCGGCGAATGATGGGCAAGGAAGTCGAAGTCCAGATCACCGGCAAGCGGTTCGTCTTCCAGCTGGCCGACGACGTGCAGCCGGAGGAATTCCTGCAGGTGGTCGAGTACGTGGAGAACAAGATCAATAAAATAAAGAACAGGATGAACGAATTGGACGCCCAGAAATTGGGTTTGTTAACTTCGATAAACATCGCCCAGGACCTCTTTTCCCTGAAAAAGGAGAACGAGAAGCTGGCCCAGATCCTGGGGCGGATCGACAGCCTCCTGTCACCGGAAAGCGAGGATGGAAAGTTAACCGTCAGTTTGTCGTCCTGATCACAGGAGGAAGCCAATGATCGGGATCGCCATCGCCATGCTGCTGCTCGGCGCCCTGGTGGGGGCCGCAGCGGTGTATTTGTTAAAGAAGCCGATATTCGCCGGGGAGTACCGCAAGCTGGAGCTGCATGTCCAGAAGCTCGAAGCCGCAAACCGCGAGGAACTGGAGCGCGCGCGCAAGCAGTCGCAGCTGGAGCTGAAAGAGGAGTTCTCCGAGTGGAAGAACGAGTACAACCGCCGGCAGAACGAGAAGGTCAACCGCCTGAACGTCATGGAAAAGCGGCTGATTCAGAAGGAAGAGAACCTCGACAAGCGCTACGCCAACCTGGAAAGCAAGGAAAAGGACCTGAAGAAGAAAGATCGGGACCTGGACCTGCAGGAAGAGGAAATCGCCGCCCTGAAGACCCAGGTCAACCAGCTGTACGAGGAGCAGCGGCTGAAGCTGGAAAAGATCTCCGGCCTCAGCGTGCAGGAGGCCAAGGAACTGATCATCAAGCAGCACGAGGGCGAGGCGCGGCTGGAGTCGGCCCAGAGGCTGAAGCAGATCGAGGATGAGCTGAAGGAAAAGAGCGCGCTGCTGGCCAAGGAGGCCATCTCCAACGCCGTGCAGCGCATCGCCACCGAGCACGTGGTCTCCTCTTCGGTCACGGTCATCGACCTGCCCTCGGACGAGATGAAGGGGCGCATCATCGGCCGCGAGGGGCGCAACATCCGCGCCTTGGAAAACGCCACCGGCGTCGACTTCATCGTCGACGACACGCCGGAGGCCATCCTGGTCTCCTCGTTCGACCCCATCCGCCGCGAGATCGCCAAGCAGACCATCGAGACGCTGATCGCCGACGGCCGCATTCACCCGGCGCGCATCGAGGAGATCGTCGACCGCATCAAGGGCAACTTCGACAACTACCTGCGCAAGCAGGGCGAGGCCGCCGTGCTCGAGCTGGGCCTCCGCGACCTGAACCCGGAACTGTACTTCTACCTGGGCAAGCTCAAATTCCGCTCCTCCTTCGGCCAGAACGTGCTGGAGCATTCCAAGGACGTGGCCTGGATCGCCGCCTTCCTGGCCCGCGAGGTCGGCGCCAACGTCAACGTCTGCAAGCGCGCCGGGCTGCTGCACGACGTGGGCAAGGCCATCGACCGCGAGACCGAGGGCACGCACACGTCG
>CAZLSH010000038.1:18763-20049 GCA_964562095.1 uncultured Clostridia bacterium
CCCGCAAGTTCGGCGAATCCGCCGCCGTCCAGGACGCCATCGCCTCGCATCACATGGACACGGCCTTCACGTCCATCGAGGCCGTCCTCATCCAGGCCGCGGACAGCATCTCCGCCGCGCGGCCCGGCGCCCGGCGCGAGATCCTGGAAACCTACATCAAGCGCCTGGAAAAGCTGGAAGAGGTGAGCAAGTCGTTCGCCGGGGTGACCAAGGCCTACGCCCTGCAGGCCGGGCGCGAAGTGCGCGTCATCGTCAACGCCAACGAGCTCGACGACAACCGCACCTTCCTGATCTGCAAGGACATCGCCCGGAAGATCCAGGACGAGATGGAGTACCCCGGGCAGATCAAGGTGTCGGTGATCCGCGAAGTGAGGGCCATCGAGTATGCCAAGTAAGCCGCTGCGCCTCATTCTCATCGGCGACGTCGTCGGCCGCCACGGCCGGCGCTTCGTGCGGGCGGTCCTGCCGCGGGTAAGGGAAAAATACCATCCCGACGTGGTCATCGCCAACGGCGAAAACTCGGCCGGCGGCCTGGGCGTCATCCGCCGCACCGCCGACGAGCTGTTCGAGGCCGGGATCGACGTGCTGACCGGCGGCAACCACATCTGGGACAAGAAAGAAGCGCTCGAGCTGCTCAAGACGGAGCAGCGCGTCCTCAAGCCGCTGAACTTCCACCCGTCCACGCCGGGCAACGGCTCGTTCGTCTTCCGCACCGCCGCCGGCCAGGCGGTGGTCATCGTCAGCCTGCAGGGGCGGGTGTTCATGGAAGCGGTGGTCGACAATCCCTTCACGGTCATCGACGGATTCCTCAAAACCAACCGCCATGCCATCGTGCTGGTGGACTTCCACGCCGAGGCCACGGCCGAGAAGCAGGCCATGGGCTTTTTCCTCGACGGCCGCGTCAGCGCCGTCCTGGGCACCCACACCCATGTCCCCACCGCCGACGGCCGCATCCTGGAGAACGGCACGGCCTACCAGACCGACGTGGGCATGACCGGGGCGCTGGACTCGGTCATCGGCATGACGCACGAGCCGATCGTGGCCCGGTTCATCGACGGCATGCACCACAAGTTCGAGGTGGCCGGCGGCCGCCAGGTGCTGGACCTGACCCTGGTCGACGTCGATCCCGAAAGCGGCCGGGCCGTCGCCATCAAGGCCCGGCGTTACCACGAGGACACCTACGCCCGGGAGCTAGGCCAGTAAGCCATTTCCATTACCTTGAAATCGGTTGACGGTGGACGGTTTACGGTTTACGGGAAGAGAAGAAGCAATAGTAAGACTTAAAT
>CAZLSH010000039.1:0-320 GCA_964562095.1 uncultured Clostridia bacterium
AATAGAGGCCAACGCCGACCAGCAGGGCGACGAAGCCCATGTTCAGGATCCACAGGTTATTCATGGCTTCCTCCCTTGGCCGCCGTGCCGCGCGGGCCGTCGCGGCGGAACAGGGCCAGCACGGCCAGCACGCCGGCGGAGATGGCGCCGACCTGGCCGACCAGGTCGAACGTGCGCTGGTTCCACAGCACCTGGCTGAACGTCCCGCTCTCCGCGCCCTGGATGGCCGGGATCTGGCCCAGCAGCTTCTTCATGACCAGCAGGTCGATGACGGCCAGGCCGACGAAGAACAGCGGGAAGAGGATGCGGTGCGCCCGGCT
>CAZLSH010000039.1:330-1009 GCA_964562095.1 uncultured Clostridia bacterium
ATACGGCGACCACCGAGAGCTCGAACACCCCGGCGTAGACGGCGTTCATGAGGAAGAAGAGCAGCGCCAGAAAGATGCTGGCCGCGGCCAGGCTGATGGCGCTCTTGAGCAGGTCACGCAGCAGGACGGCCAGTATGGAAAAGGCGAGCAAACCGATCAATAGAAAAAGATGCATGATCGTCTCCTAGAATCCGATGAAGTTCAGGGCCACGCCGACCCCTTTGCCGAGAACGTCGGCGGCGGGCTGCAGCCATGACCGGATGATGAAGGGAAAGGCCAGGCCGGTGGCGACGCACAGCAGCGCCAGCAGCACGGTCGCGGCCGACATCCAGAACGGCGCCTCCTTGACCCCTTGCCAGGCCTCGTTCAGCTTGCCGAAAAAGGCCTGGTGCTGCAGCACCAGGTAGTACCACAGGGTGACCACGCTGCCCAGCACGGCCAGCACGGCCAGGACGTGCATCCTGGCCTGCACCAGGGCGATGATGATCAGCAGCTTGCTCCAGAAGCCGTTCAGCGGCGGCACGCCGGCGATCGACAGCGAGCCGACGGCCGAGGTGGCGGCGGTCAGGGGCATCACCTTGGCCAGTCCGCCCATCTTGTCCAGCGAGCGCGTGCCGGTCGACTGCTCGACGGCGCCGGCGTTCAGGAAGAGCAGCGACTTGAACAGCGCGTGGTTGAA
>CAZLSH010000039.1:1019-5540 GCA_964562095.1 uncultured Clostridia bacterium
TGCCCAGCGGCGTGCCGATGCCGAAGCCGAGCACGACGTAGCCGATCTGGCTGATCGAGGAGTAGGCCAGCATGCGCTTGATGTCGTTCTGGCCCAGCGCGGCCAGGGCGCCGACGAAGATGGAAACGATACCCATGACCGTCAGCACCGTGGTCAGAGCCGGCGTGAGGCCGAAGACGCTCAGGAAGATGCGCGTCATGGCGTAGACGCCGGAGACCTTGATCAGCACGCCCGACAGCATGGCCGAGATCGGCGCCGGCGCCGAAGGGTGGGCGTCGGGCAGCCAGGAGTGGAAGGGGACCAGCGCCGCCTTCAGGCCGAAGCCGGCCAGGAACAGCCCGCTGCAGAAGCCGACCACGTACTTGATGTTCAGCGTCTGGAGACCCTGGGCCACGACGCCGAAGCTGACGCCGCCGGTGACGCCGAAGATGACGGCGATGCTCAGCAGCACGAAGGCCGAGGCGACGGCGGAGAGCATCAGGTACTTGAACGAGGCCTCGAGCTCGTCATGGCCGCGGCCGAAGGCCACCAGGGCGTAGGAGGCGATGGCCGCCACCTCGAGAAAGACATAGATGGTGAACAGGTCGCCGCTCAGCACCAGGCCGTTCATGCCGGCGATCATCACCAGCAGCAGGGCGTAATAGTTGGCCTTGGCCCCGTAGTGCTCCATGTAGTTGATGGAGTAGAGGGTGACGGCGAAACTGACCAGCGAGATGGTGAACAGCATGAAGACGCTGAAGCCGTCGAGCAGCAGGCGGATGTTCAGCGGCGCGCCGAACCAGAAGGCCTGCTGGATGATGCCGCCGTCGGCGATCAGCGGCCGGGCGCTGAAGACCGCCAGCGCGAGCAGGAAGAGCATGGCGGCGCTGGCCAGCAGGTCGGGCAGCAGGCGCTTGGACACCTTGCCCAGCAGCGGCAGCAGCCCGGCCAGCACCAGGGGAACGATGATGAATAGGAATAACATGACTCCTCCCTAGCGCGTCAGGGCGCCGATGGCCCAGACGATGATCACCAGCCCGCCGACGGCCCAGGCCAGGTAGTTGGCGTACAGGCCGTTGTGCACGGCCTTGAGCGCGCCGGTCGCGGCGCGGCCGATCTGGACGACGAACTTTTCGTAAAAGGCGTCGATGGGGCGGTCCACGAAGCGGAACACGAACCTGGAAAAGGCCTGCAGCCCATTGATGCCCTGCTCGTACAGGTCGAAGACCCGCGCCTCGGCCAGGTCGTAGATCGAGCGCAGGACCGGCAGGCGGTGGATGGGCTCCGACGCCAGGTACGCCTTGTTGCCGCCGCGGCGGAAGCCGAAGACGTGCAGGGCGAAGGCGATCAGCAGGCAGCCCATGGAGATGAGGGCGATGGGGTTGAACACGGCCAGGGCGTGGGCGGTGAAGTCGAGGTGCTCCCCCGGCAGCGCGCGGCCGGCCAGGATGGGCTGGATGAAGAGCTTCAGCGGCAGGGCGTTGTAGACGCCGAACAGCACGCACAGGGCGGCCAGGACCAGGATGGGGATATAGATGGGGCTGCGGCTTTCCTTCACCGCGGCGGTCTCCAGGCTGCGCGGCCCGAAGAAGACCGAGTGCCCGGCCTTGAGGAAGGAGGCGAAGGTGAGGATGGCCCCCAGCCAGGCGGCGATGGTGAAGATGGTGTAGCCGGTCTCGTAGGAGCCGTGGAATACCATCTCCTTGGAAACGAAGCCGTTCAGCGGCCAGATGCCCGAGATGGCGGCGGCGCAGACGATGAAGCCCAGCGCCGTCAGCGGCATCGAGCGGGCGAGGCCGCCGAGCTTCTTCAGCTCGGTGGTGCCGGCCTGCTGCTCCACGGAGCCGGCGGCCAGGAACAGGCCGCTCTTGTACATGGCGTGGTTGATCATGTGGAAGAGGCCGCCGGCGATGCCGACGGGGATGGCCGTGCCGATGCCCAGCATCATGTAGCCGACCTGAGAGACGGCGTGGAAGGAAAGGAGCTTTTTCAGGTCCTTCTGGATCAGGGCCATGAACACGGCCAGGACGATGGTCAGGGCGCCCAGCGTCATCAGCACCAGGGCGGGCGCGCTGTTGACCTCGAGCCGGAAGATGTCCAGGCAAATGCGCGACAGCATGTAGATGCCCAGCAGCTTCTCCAGCGCCGCCGGGATGAAGGCCATGACCGCCACCGGCGCGTCGACGGCGGCGTCGGGGATCCAGGTGTGGAAGGGCATGGAACCGGCCTTGGCGACGGCGCCGATCATCATCAGGTAGAAACTGACCGCGGTCAGCCCCTGGGGGACGACCGAGATGTCCGAGAGGCGCAGCGTGCCGGTCTGCGACCAGAGGATGGCGATGCCCAGGATCATGCAGAAATCGCAGAAACCGCCGATGAGGAAGGCCTTGACGGCGGTGCGGTGGGATGCCCGGCCGCCGATGGTGATCAGCGCGTACAGGGTGATCAGCAGCCCCTCCCAGAAGAAGACCAGCGGCACGAAGTTGTTGGCCAGCACGGCGCCGGCGGCCATGGCGGCGGTCAGGAACAGGTAGCCGTAGTATTCGCGCAGGCGCGGGTTCCCGGCCATGCGCACCGTGGAATAGAGGACGATCAGGAAGGTGAAGCCGCTCACGGCCAGCAGGATGAACTGGCTGAACTGGTAGAGGCGCAGCTCGAAGTCGATGCCCTGGCCCATCCAGGGCAGGGTGAGCAGGGTCTCTTTTCCCCCGAAGAACACGACGGCGACGGTGACGAAGAGGGCCGCCCCCAGGACGGAGACGATCTCGCGCAGCCGCTTGATGCCGCTGGGCAGCAGGAAGGAGAACAGGGCCAGCAGCAGCGGCAGCAGGATCGGGATCAGCAGGTTTTGCGGGTTCATGGGATCCACCTCAGGATTTCGCCGGCGGCGATATTGGCCAGCTTCGTGGGATAGGCGACGAAGAGCCCGGCCAGCAGGGAGAGGGCGGCCAGGGTCACGACCACGAAGACCATGGAGCGCGTGCCTTCCCTATGACCGGCGGCGGGCGCGGCCTCGCCCATGAAGACGGCGCTGAATATCCGGAACAGGTAGTACATGGTCAGCACCGCCGCAAAGAGCGCGGCGGCGGCCACCCAGACGCGGCCCGACTGCACGGTGGCCACGATGACCATGAACTTGGAGAAGAAGCCGCCGAAGGGCGGGATGCCGATGACCGAGAAGGCGCAGAAGATGAAGGCGCCGGCGGTCCAGGGCATGGTCTTGATCAATCCGCCCAGCTGGCGGATGTCGCGCTCGCCCGTGGCGTGGATGATGATGCCGGCGCAGAGGAAGAGGCCGGCCTTGGCCAGGCCGTGCATCAGGATGAAGAGCAGCGATCCGGAGACGCCCATGGGGTTCATGACCGCGAAGCCCAGGAAGATGTAGCCGATCTGGCTGACCGTGGAGTAGGCCAGGATGCGCTTCAGGTCGTTCTCCACGGCGGCGGCCGCGGCCGACACCAGGCTGGAGAAGACGACCAGGATGGGGATGGCCTGCTGCCACCCTTCCGGCAGCTGGAAGGTGTAGCTGAACAGCCGGGCATAGGCGTAGACGCCGATCTTGACCAGCACGGCGGCGTGCAGCAGGGCGGTGACCGTGGTGGGCGCCACGCCGGCGTCGGGCAGCCAGGTGTGCAGCGGCACGGTGGCCGACTTGGAGAACATGCCCAGCAGGATCAGCAGCACGGCGATGCCGGGGATGGCGGTTCCGCGCATGGCGGTGAGGTCGAAGGTGCCGGTCTGGGCGTAGATGAGGATGAAGCCCAGCAGCATGGCCACGGCGCCGAAAAAGGTCATCAGGAAAGCCTTGTCGGCCTTGAGCACGTGATCGCGCACGCGGTAGAAGCCGATCAGGCGCCAGCAGGCGATGGCGGCGATCTCCCAGAACAGGTACATGAAGACCAGGTTGGCCGAAAAGACCAGCCCCATCATGGCGCCGATGAAGAGCAGCACGATGAAGTAGTACTCGCTCTGGTTCTCCTCGTGGGCGATGTAGCCCAGGGAGTAGACGACGATCAGCGCGCCGATGAAGGAGGAGGCCACGGCCATGAAGACCGACAGGGCGTCGGCCACGACGGCGAAGTCGAGGCCCAGGGCCAGCGTCTTGCGGAAGGCCAGCTCACCTCCCCGAAGCGCGAAGGGGATCAGCAGCATGGAGGAGGCGGCGGTGGCCAGGGCGATGAGCACCGACCAGAAGGATCGGGCCCTTTTCGAGATGAGGCCGGCCAGGGGGATGGTGAGCGAGCCGACGATCGGCACGAAAATGGTTAGTAAAATGATGGTTTGTATGTTGTTTGTCATGATTTTTTAAGGTTCATTATATTGAAATCAAAAAAGATGTCAAGGGAAAAAATGCCCGCTTGCTTTCGCGGGCCGGATGGGCTATAAAGCGGGTCATGGAAACCAAGAAGGTCATCGTCATGCAGAAGCTGCTCAAGGCCAATGATGCGATCGCCGCGGAGATCCGCCGGGACCTGAGGGACAAGGGCGTTTATTTCGTCAACCTGATGAGCTCGCCGGGGTCGGGCAAGACCACCCTGGTCG
>CAZLSH010000039.1:5550-19642 GCA_964562095.1 uncultured Clostridia bacterium
AGGAGACGGTCAGGAGGCTGGGGAAAAGGATCAAGGTCATCGAGGGCGACATCCAGACCACGCTGGACGCCGAGCGCCTGCAGAAGCTGGGCATCCAGGCCTTCCAGATCAACACCGGCCCCTTCGGAGGCGACTGCCACCTGGAGTCGGCCTGGGTGCGGACGGCCATCGACGAACTGGGGAGCGACGGCATGGACTTCCTGTTCGTGGAGAACATCGGCAACCTGGTCTGCCCGGCCGAGTTCGACGTCGGCGCCCACCTCAACGTCCTGCTGCTGAGCGTCACCGAGGGCGAGGACAAGCCGCTCAAGTACCCGCTGGCCTTCCAGGTCTCGCAGCTGTGCCTGGTCACCAAAACCGATTTTCTGCCCCTGAAGAATTTTTCGCTGGAAAAACTGCGCGAGAACATAAAAAAAGTGAACCCGGCCTGCGCCGTCATCGAGATCTCGTCCCACAGCGGTGCGGGCATGGAAAGCTGGGTCGAGATCCTGCGGAACAAACCGAACCTGTAGCGGTTCGACGTTCGAAGTTCGATGTAGAAAGCCCCCAAAAAGATCGATAATGTAACGGATTCAGCTCTTGTCTTTTTTTGAACGTCGAACATCGGACTTCGAACTTCGAACCTTGTCCGTTCCCGTTCGTTTTAGACCAACGACCTCTTGCAGATGCATCTCCCGCCCCCCGGTCACGTCGATGGCGGTGGAGCCGCAGGCGGAACAGGCGAACTCGGGCTTCTCGATCACGGTCTCGTGGCCGCAGGCGCGGCAGGAGACGCGCACCGGCAGGATCTCGATGGCCAGCCTGGAGCGGGCCAGGGCCGGGGTTTCTTTTTTCAGGATGGCATAAGCCGACTGCAGCAGGCTGGGGACGACGTGGTGCAGCCGGCCGATGCAGACGGCCACGGCCTTGACCGAAGAGAACCCCTCTTTTTCCCGGACCTCCAGGACGCTCTGGACCAGGGCGGCGGCGATCGATCCTTCGTGCATCAGCAGATGCGCGGCAGGATCTCGCCCGCCGGCGGCATGACGACGCGCTCGCTGCGGCTGAGGGTGGCCATGATCACGCGGCCCGGGTTCTCGCGGGTGACCACGCCGATGCGCCGGGCCATTCTGCCCAGGGGATGGCGGCGCAGCAGGCGCAGCGCCTTTTCGGCGTCGCGCTCGCGCACGACCATCAGCACCTTGCCCTCGTTGGCCACCTGCAGCGGGTCGAGGCCCAGCAGGTCGCACACCGCCGCCACGTTCCTGGGGACGGGCAGCGCGGCCTCGTCGATGCGCGCGCCGCAGGGGCGCCCCTGGACCAGCTCGTTCAGCGTCTGGGCCAGTCCGCCGCGGGTCGGGTCGCGCATGAAGGGGACGTCGAGGGCGCGGCAGGTCCTGACCAGCCCCCACAGCGGGGCGACGTCGCTCCTGACGCTGGATTGCAGGCCGAACTCGCCGCGGGCGGTCAGGACCGCCACCCCGTGCAGGCCGATGGGGCCGTTGATCAGGATCGCGTCGCCCGGCTTCACGCGCGCGGCGCGGACCGGCCTGCGGAAAGCCGGCCGGCCGATGCCGGAGGTGTTGATGAACAGGCCGTCGGCCTTGCCCCTTTCCACCACCTTGGTGTCGGCGCAGACGATGCGCGCCCCGCTCTCGCGGCAGGCCCTGGCGATCGAGGCCAGCACCTTCTCCAGCTCGCTGAAAGGGAATCCCTCCTCGATGATGAAGCCGATCGACAGCCAGAGCGGCTCGGCGCCCATCACCGCCAGGTCGTTGACCGTGCCGCAGACGGCCAGGCGGCCGATGTCGCCGCCGGGGAAGAACAGGGGGCGGACCACGAAGCTGTCGGTGGTGAAGGCCTGGCCGCTGCCGGGCAGGCGGGCGGCGTCGTCCATCTCGAGCAGCAGCGGGTCGCGCAGGAAGCGCTGGAACAGGCGCCGGGTCAGCTCGGCGCTGCGGCTGCCGCCGCCGCCGTGGGCCAGAAGTATCTTTTCCTTGTTATTCATAGAGCACCCAGGCGCTGCAGCTCCCCTCCGCCGAGACCATGCAGGGGCCGACGGGCGAGTCGGGGCAACAGCTTTTGTTGAACAGCGGGCAGGCGGGGGGATCGATCTGGCCGCGCAGCACGTCGCCGCAGCGGCAGCCCTTGCGGGGCGGCGCGCTTTCCGCCCGGATGGCGAATCGTTCGCGGGCGTCGAGGCCGGCGAATCCGGGCCGGAGCTCGAGGCCGCTGCGCGGGATCATTCCCAGGCCGCGCCACTCGGCGTCAACGGGCGCGAAGACTGCGTTCATCACGGTCCGTGATCTTTCGTTGCCCTCGTCGCGCACCACCGCCGGGTAGTTGTTGACGATGCGCTTCGTTCCCTTTTCAACCATCTCCAGCAGCAGCAGGAGCGAGGAGACGATGTCTTCGGCATGGAAGCCGGCGATCACCCCGGGCAGCCCGCGCTGGGACAGGAAATCGTAGGCCGGGCGGCCGATGATCGCCGAGACGTGGCCGGGCAGCAGGAACCCCGCCAGGCCGGCGTCGCCCTGGGATGTTTCGGCCGTCAGCGCCTTCAAGGCCGGCGGCACCAGGCGCAGGGCGGTGAGCAGGGAAAAGCCGGCGACTTTCCTCTCGCGGGCCTTGAGCGCGGCGGCGGCGATGGCCGGCGCCGTGGTCTCGAAGCCGACGGCCAGGAAGACCGTCTCCCTGCCCGTGTTTTCGGCGATGGCCAGGGCGTCAAGCGGCGAGTAGACGACGCGGACGTCGCTCCCGGCAGCGCGTTCCTTATCCAGCGACGTTCGGCTGCCGGGAACGCGCAGCATGTCGCCGAAACTGGCGATGATGACTCCCTGGCGGGCCAGGGCGACGGCCTCGTCGATGAAGCGGTCGGGAGAGACGCAGACCGGGCAGCCCGGCCCCGAGACCAGCTTGACCCCCGCGGGCAGGAGCTTGTGGATGCCGGCCTTGCGGATGGCCACGGTGTGGGTGCCGCAGACCTCCATGATCCGGGTCCCGGGCCGGGCGGGGAAGTTCCGCAGCTTTTCGGCGAGGCGGCCGATCCTTCCGCTTTCAGGCAAGGGGCCCCATCTCCTTGAACAGCGACAGCGTCTCGCGCGCCTGTTTCCGGGTCAGCTTGGAGATGGCGAAGCCGGCGTGGACGATCAGCCAGTCGCCGAGCTTCACCTTGTCGAGCAGCATGATGCCGACCTCGCGGCGCAGCCCGGCGCTCTCGACGACGGCCATGTCACCCGCGATCTCGACCACCTTCATGGGCACGGCCAGGCACATGTCATTTCTCCTGGGAGTATTTCGCGGCCGCCAGCGCCGCCTGCCCCAGCGCGACGCCGCCGTCGTTGGCCGGGAGCAGCCGGTGGCGCAGCACCTGGCAGCCGTGCTTTTCAAGTCGTTCTTTCAGCATCTTCAGCAGCAGTATATTCTGGAACACGCCGCCGCTCAAGGCCGCGGTCCTTGTTTTCGCCTCCCGGCCCAGGAGCAGGGCCGCCTCGAGCAGGGCGGCGGCCAGGGTTTCGTGGAAGCGCCGGGCCTTTTCCGGCGGGTTGCCGCGGTCCGCCAGCATCGCCGCCACGGCGGGCAGCATGTCCAGGACCAGCATGCCGTTCTCCCTCGCCAAGGCGAAGGGATAGATTTTCCCGCCGGGCTTCGCCCTCTCGGCCTGGGCTTGCAGCCGCGCGGGCAGCTCGCCCTCGTAGGAGTTGATGGCGCCGAGCCCCAGCAGGCAGGCGGCGCCGTCGAACAGGCGGCCGCAACTGCTGGTCATGACGCCGCCGCGGCGCTCGCGGACCGCTTCCAGCACCTGCGCCCCCTTGCGGCCGTAGCGGGCGGCGAGAAGGCGGGCGCGCCGGTTTTCGCCGCCGGCCTGCAGCAGCGACAGCGCCATGCGCCACGGCTCGCGCGCCGCCGCGTCGCCGCCGGGGAGAAAGAGGCGGCGCAGGTGGCCGACCCGGCGCATGCCGGCCAGGCCGCCGGCGAAGAACTCGCCGCCCCAGACCGTGCCGTCGTCGCCGTAGCCGGTGCCGTCGAGGGCGATGCCGATCGCTTCCCCCGTTTCGCCGTTCTCGGCCAGCACCGAGGCGACGTGGGCCTGGTGGTGCTGCACCTCGATGATCTTCGCCCGGGGGAATTCTTCGGCCAACAGGCGGTTGGGATAGGCGGGGTGCCGGTCGATGACGACGACCTCCGGTTGCAGGGAGAAGAGCTTCATGAAATGGCGGACGGCGCGCCTCTCGGCGGCCAGCGCCGAATTGGACTCGGTGTCGCCGATGTGCGGGCCGACGAAGGCGCGCCGGCCGTCGACCAGGCAGAACGTCGTCTTGAGCATGCCGCCCAGGGCCAGCACCGTCTTCGCCGAGGCGAAAGGCAGGGTGACCGGCAGCGGCACGTAGCCGCGGCTGCGGCGGAAGAAATAGGGCGCCTTTTCAAAAACCACGGCCAGCGAGTCGTCGGCGAACGAGAGGATCGGCCGGTCGTGGGTCAGGACGGCGTCGCACAGGCGAGGCAGTTCCGGGGCGTCGTCGTCGAACAGGATCGGCTCGTCGGCGATATTGGCCGAGGTCATGACCAGCGGCTCGCCCATCCCCTCGACCAGCAGGCGGTGCAGCGGCGAGTAGGGGAGCATGAAGCCGATGCGGTTCTGCCCCGGAGCCGACAGGCGCAGCAGGCGGTCGCCCGGCCTGGCCCGCAGCAGGACGATCGGCGACTCGGGGCTATCCAGCAGTTCCCTCTCGGCCGGCGCGACGAGGCAGTGCTCCTGGATCATGGCCACGGTGGCCATCAGGGCGAAGGGCTTGCGCTCGCGCCCCTTGAAGCCACGCAACCTTTCCAGCGCCGCCGCGTTCCCGGCCTGGCAGGCCAGGTGGAAGCCGCCGACCCCCTTGACCGCCACGACCTTCCCCTTTTTGAGCAGCCCGATCGCCTTTGCCAGCGGTTCTTTGGCGGCGATCCGGCCCCTGATCCTCAGCTGCAGCCTGGGCCCGCAGTTCGGGCACGAGACCGGCTGGGCGTGGTAGCGGCGGTCGCCCGGGTCGGTGTACTCCTTCCGGCACGCGGGGCACATGGCGAACTTCTTCATCGTGGTCTTCGGCCGGTCGTAGGGCAGCCCCTCGATGAGGGTGAAGCGCGGCCCGCAGTCGGTGCAGTTGGTGAAGGGATACCTGTATCTGCGGTCCCTGGGATCCGCCATTTCCCTGCCGCAGGCTTCGCAGAGGGCGATGTCGGGCGGGACCATGATGTCCTTCTTGCTCTTGCCCTCGCTCTCCAGGATGGCGAATTCCTTCCCTTTCCGCTCCGGGATCCTTTCCCAGCTCAGGGTTTCAATATGGCTCAGCGGCGGCGCGTCGCGCTCGACATGGCGGATGAACTCTTTCAGGTTCTTCCCCTGCACCTCGAGCACGACCTCGGCGCCGCGGTTCCTTGCTGATCCGGTCAATTTAAATTTCTTCGCCGCCCGATAGAGGAATGGCCGGAAGCCCACTCCCTGGACCACTCCCGCGATGCGAATGCGCAGCCGTCCCTTTGGGGGAATACCGTCCAAGCGCAGTTCCAGGGATTTTTTTCTGGGTCTCATTTGCTACCGGATTGGTCATTATAACCCATTGCTCTGCAAAGACCAAAAAAGTGTCAGTGACAATGTCCGTGTCAGCGAGAATGAAAGACGATCCCAGTGTTAGTGTTGGTGTTAGTGTTAGCAGGAGGTCTGACAGGAATGAACCTTGAGTGAGCCTTGAGGGACGGCGCTTGTTTTATCCTGTTTGACTATCCGTCCCCAAGAGTTGCGTCCTTGCCGTCCGGATCGTCCCCCTGGGCCTGGGTCTCCTTGCGGATCTCGTCCCTGACCTCGATGACGTGCTTCTTGTCGGGCTCCAGGATCGACTGGATCTCCAGGAAGGCATTGCCCAGGCGGGTCCTGCTGGGCGCGTTGTGCTTGTAGTAGATCCAGCCTTTTTTCTCCATCCACAGGAAGAGGAAGTGCAGCAGGGTGCCAGCCAAGAGGATGATCAGGGCGATGAGAACCGTCTTCATGGACAGAATTTACCAGGTCGCGGGTCCAGGGTCAAATTTCATATTGCAGCAGCAAATCCCTTTAAAGAAAAGTGCAGTGTTAGCAGGAGGGCTTACAGTCATTAGTGGTAGTGATAGTGATAGTGGTTGCAGGAGGCAATACAAAGACAAGTGTCAGTGTTAGTGATAGTGTTAGCAGGAGATCAGGCTAAAATACAGAGGCAGTCATTGGAATCGGTTTAAGGCGGAAGGCTCAAGGTTTAAGGGAAGAGACGAATTTCACCTTATGCCTTACGCCCTGCACCTTACGCCGATTTCACTTCTTTCTCATCACGCATCACGCATTACGCATCACGAAAATCCGCTAGGGCTCCGGCCCTCCGCCCTGCACCTTACGCCGATTTCCCTTCTTTCTTATCACGAATCATGATCGATCGATCTGCCGCTGCTGCTTGTCACTCATCACTTGTCTCTGAGGCTTGCCTTGAATTGCTCAACCATGTGCCGCCTCAGGTCCTGGGGCAGCGGGCTGGTCACCTGCACCGCCTCGCCGGTAAAGGGGTGGTCGAACTCGATGCGGAAGGCGTGCAGGGCCAGGCGCGGGAAATCCCTGCCCCGGCTCTTGTTGTAGAGGATGTCGCCCAGCACCGGGTTGCCGAAGTGGGCCAGGTGGACGCGCAGCTGGTGGGTGCGGCCGGTCCTGGGCATCAGGCGCACGAAGGTGAATTTCTCGAATTCGCGGATGACGGAAAAATCGGTGACGGCGTCCCGCCGGTCCTCGCGGTCTTCGCCGACGACTTCGAAACGGGCGCGATGCTTCAGGCTGCGCGCCAGGGGCCGGTCGATGGTGCCGTTGCAGAAGCGCATGCCGCCGGCGACCAGCGCCAGGTAGGTCTTGCGCATCTCCCGCTCCTGGAACAGCTCCTGCATGCGGCGCACCGCCTCCTCGCTCTTGGCCAGGATCAGGACGCCCGAGGTGTCCTTGTCGAGGCGGTGGACGATCCCCGGCCGCTCGCTGTCGGCCATGGCGCCGATGGCGGGGTACTCGTGGCGGAAGATGTCGAGCACGGTCTCGCGCTTCTCCCCGGCGCCGGGATGGACCACCAGGCCGGAGGGCTTGTCGATGATGAGCAGCCACTCGTCCTCGAACAGTTTTTTCAGGCGCTGCGAGGGGGTATAGGCGGCCGCTTCCTCGATCTCCCGCTCGACGGCGATGAGGTCGCCGGGGAAGACCTCGCGGCTTTTTTTCGTCTCGACCGAGCCGTTGACCGCGACCCGGCCGTTGCGGATCAGCTTCTCGACGCGGCTGCGCGACAGGTCCTGGAGAAAGGCGGTCAGGAAGTGATCGAGCCGCTCCCAGTGCTCGCCGGCCTTATGCTCGATGCTCCCGCTCACTTTTCTTCTTGAAGCCCTTCAGCAGCAGCAGCGCGACCATGAAGCCGATGAGCGAAACCAGCTGCGGCACCGACAGGCTGGCCCAGGGGCGGTCCATGCTGCCGATGACGTAGCCGCGGTCGGGATCGCCGCGGAAAAATTCGACCACGAAGCGGATCAGCGCGTAGTTCAGCATGTACATGGCGATGACCTGGCCACTGAATTTTTTTTTCCGGTACAGGGCGATCAGGAACAGGAAATTGCCCAGGTTCAGGAGGGCTTCCATCAGTTGCGTCGGATAGAGGGGGAGGTAGAGCGGCACGCCGGTGAGGGAATTGGCCTTCAGGTCGGTGAAGGTGACGGCCACGGCGCAATGGGCCGCTTCGCGGCCCCAGCAGCAGCCGGCGGAAAAGCAGCCCAGGCGGCCGAAAAAGTGGCCCAGGGCCAGCGCCGGGGCGGCGATGTCGCCCAACTGGCGGTAGCTGAGCCGGTGGCGGCGGATGAACCAGACGGCGAAGACGGCGCCGAAGATCAGCCCGCCGTAGAAGGCGCCCCCCTGAGTCAGCAGGGAGATGATTTCCTTCGGGTATTCCAGATAGTAGCCCAGGTTGGATGCCAGCAGCCACAGCTTGGCTCCCAGCAGGCTGAGGAGCAGGACCCAGAAGATGAAGTCGGTGAAAACGACCGGGTCCAGGCCCTCTTTTTTGGCCAGGCGCAGGCAGAGCAGCACGCCCAGCAGCACGCCGAGGGCGAAGAAGAAACCGTAGCTGGCGATGGTCAGCGGTCCGATCTGGATCAGGACGGGGTGCATGGATTGCCTCGCAGCAGCGAAAGCGCCAGCAGCGCCACCCCGATGGTGATGCAGCTGTCGGCGACGTTGAAGGTCGGCCAGTGCCAGGACTTGACGAACACGTCGATGAAGTCGACCACGTAGCCCAGGCGCAGGCGGTCGATGATGTTGCCCAGCGCTCCGCCCAGAATGAAGGCGTAGGCGAAAAGCTCCAGGCGTTCATGGCGTCCGGCGCGCAGGAAAAAGAACAAAACGACCAGCAGGGCGATGACGGCCAGGGCGGTGATGGCCTTGGGGATCAGGCCGCCATCGTGGCCGGAGAGGAAGCCCCAGACTGCGCCCGAGTTGCGCACGTGCCAGAGGCGGAAAAAGCCGCGGAATATGGCGCGCGTCCCTTCCAGGGGGATGGAGCGCGCCACCAGCCACTTGCTCGCCTGGTCGGCGACGATGATCGCCAGCATGATCAGCAGGTACGGGCTCTTGTTTTTCAGGTGCAAGCGATCACTCCTCGGCGGCGGCGACGGCCGCGGCGCAGCGCAGGCACAGGTCGGGATGCGTCCCCGGCGCGGGGTCAGGCGGCACCCAGTTCCAGCAGCGCGGGCACTTGCGCCCGGCGGCGCGGCGCACCGCGATCCTCTCTTCCGTCCCCGCCTTCACCTCCAGGCCGGCGATGACCAGGATGGTCTTGAAAAGCCCGCTGTTCCCGCGCAGGAGCGCCTCGTCGTCTCCCGCCGCCGTGATCTCGACGTCGGCTTCCAGCGAGTCGCCGATGAGCTTGGCGGCGCGGGCCGTCTCGATCTCCTTCAGGACGCGGTCGCGGACCGCCATGATCCTCTGCCAGTGTGACTCGTCCACCGCGCCGCGGAACTGCTCGTCGACTTCCGGGAAGCGCTCCAAATGGATGAAGGGCGACTTGCCGGGAAAGGCGGGGAGGAACCCCCAGGCCTCCTCGCAGGTGAAGGAGAGGATGGGGGCCATGAGCAGCAGCGTCTCGCGCAGCAGGATGAAAACGGCCTGCTGGCTGGCGCGGCGTTTGGGATCGCCCGGGCGGTTGCAGTAGAGGTTGTCCTTCTGGAAGTTCAGGTAGAAAGCGCTGAGGTCGCTGGTGAAAAAATTGAACAGCGCATGAAAGATGACGTGGTATTCGTAGTCCTTGTAGGCCTGGAGCACGCGGACCTTGACCTCCTGCAGCCGCTGCAGTATGAAGCGGTCGGTCTCGTCCATGGCGGCAACGGGCACCGCGTCGCGCTGCGGGTCGAAGTCGGCGAGGACGCCGAGCATGAAGCGCCAGGTGTTGCGGATCTTGCGGTAACTCTCGCCCAGCCGCTGCAGCATCTCCGCGCCCAGGCGCACGTCCTCCCGGTAGTCGACCATGGCCGACCACAGGCGCAGGATCTCGGCGCCGCGGTCCTTGATGATGCTCTGCGGCTCGATGACGTTGCCCAGCGACTTGGACATGGCCCGCCCGTCGGCGTCGAGAACCCAGCCGTGGGTGATGACTTCGCGGTAGGGCGAGCCGTTGCGGGCGCTGATGCCCACCAGCAGCGAGGAATGGAACCAGCCGCGGTACTGGTCGCCGCCCTCCAGGTACATGTCGGACGGCCAGCGGTGGCCGGGGCGGGTGTCCAGGATGCCTTGCGAGGAGCCCGATTCGAACCAGACGTCCAGGATGTCCATGCCCTTGCGGAACAGGCTGCCGCCGCACTTGGAGCAGGCGGTCCCGGCCGGGATGAAATCCGCGGCTTCCTTCTGGTACCAGGAGTTGGAGCCCGCGGCGGCGAAGGTTTTTTCCACGTTGTCGATGGCGGCGGGGTCGAGAAGCGGCTCGCCGCACTGCTGGCAGAAGAAGGCGGGGATGGGCACGCCCCAGTCGCGCTGGCGCGAGATGCACCAGTCGGGGCGGTTGGCGATCATGTTGGCGATGCGCTCCTCGCCCCAGGCGGGGATCCAGCGGACGCCGCGGACGGCCTCCAGCGCCTTGGCGCGCAGGCCGGCCCGGTCCATGGCGATGAACCATTGGGCGGTGGCCCGGAAAATGACCGGCTGGCGGCAGCGCCAGCAATGGGGGTAGGAGTGGACGATGGGCCCGGCATGGAGCAGCGCGCCGTTGCCGCGCAAGTCGTCGATAATGCGCTCGTTGGCCTCGAACACGGGCAGGCCCTGGTAGGGACCGGTGGTCTCGTCGAAGCAGCCGTCGGGGCCGACCGGGGAATAGATGTCCAGCTGGTGGGCCACGCCGGCGTGGTAGTCCTCCTCGCCGTGGCCCGGGGCGGTATGCACGCAGCCCGTGCCCTGGTCCAGGAGGACGTAGTCGGTGTTGATGAGCAGCGAGTCGCGCTCAAAGAGCGGGTGGCGGGCCTTGAGACCGTCCAGGTCCCTGCCCTTGAACTCCTTCAGCTTGACGAAGGAGTCGCCCCGCAGCGCGGCGATGGCCGGCAGCAAGGCCGAGGCGGCGATGAACCGTTCGCCCCGCATCTCGAACAGGGCGTAGTCGAAATCGGGATGCACGGCGATGGCCAGGTTGGCCAGGATGGTCCAGGGGGTGGTGGTCCAGATGAGCACCGAGATGGGCCGGTCGGCGGTTTCGCCGAGGAAGGCGGGTGCGGCGCGCAGCGGGAACTTCACCGTGATCGTGGGCGACGTATGGTCCTGGTAGATGACCTCGGCCTCGGCCAGGGCCGTGCGGCAGGAGATGCACCAGTGCACCGGCCGCTTCTGGCGGTAGACGCTGCCGTTCTTGACGAATGAGTTGAAGTAGCGGATCACCGTGGCTTCGTAGGTCGGCTCCAGGGTCATGAAGGGGTGGCGCCAGTCGCCGAAGATCCCCAGGCGGATGAAGTCGGCGCGCTGCTGTTCCAGGAATTTCTCGGCATAGCGGCGGCACTCCTGCCGGACCTGGAGCTGGCTCATGCTCTTTTTGCGCGGCCCCAGCTCCTGGTCCACCTTGTGCTCGATGGGCAGGCCGTGGCAGTCCCAGCCCGGGATGAAGGGGCTGAAGAATCCGTCCATGAGCTTGCTTCTGATGATGAAATCCTTGAGGATCTTGTTCATGGCCGTGCCCAGGTGGATGTTGCCGTTGGCGTAGGGCGGGCCGTCGTGCAGGATGTAGGACGGGCAGCCGGCGCGGCTGGCGAGGACCGTTTCATAGATCCCGGCCGCCTCCCATTTCTTCAGCGTCTCCGGCTCTTTCTGGCTGAGCTGGGCCTTCATGGGGAAGTCGGTGCGCGGCAGGTTCAGCGTGTCTTTCCATTCCAGTTTTTTTTCCGACATGGTTCGGGCTCCGGTTTGATTTGAAGGGCTATTGTCGCCTATTTCGCGCGCCAAGTCAATGAAGGAGAGGGAAGAGAAAGGGAAGAATGAGGGAAGAGAGAGGGAAGAGAGAGTGAGAAAAGCCCTGACATGCTGGATCTCTTTCCCACTTTGTCTTCCCTCTGCCTTTCCCTTATTCTTCCCTCACTCTTCCCTTACCTTTCCCTTTGGAGCCGCGATTCCCTGCCGGTTCAGAACTATTGGCAGGTGCAATCCGTTACATAGGCGTCAGGAGGTGCACATGAGTGAGACGAAGGACAAAGGCCGGCGCGAGGAATTCAAGCTCGACGGCGGCAAGGTCGTCGACAAGGTCAAGGAACTGATCCACGCCGGGAACATCCGGCGCATCATCCTGAAGAACGAGGAGGGGAAGACCCTGATCGAGATCCCCCTGACATTGGGCGTGGTCGGGGCGGCGCTCCTGCCGGTGCTGGCGGCTGTCGGCGCCATCGCCGCACTGGCGGCCAGCATGACCATCGTCGTGGAGAAGATCGAGTAGGGGCGAATCATCATCCGCCCTTTGCTCTGGGCGCATGATGGACGCCGCAGCGGATTCCGGATTATTTCTCCCGCGGCACCAGGCAGAGAAACTTCAGCGGCTGTCCGCCGGTGTTCTCGAACTGGTGCTCCTCGTTGGGCTCGACCAGGGCGAAGCTGCCGGCCGACACCGGCCGCGGCCCGCCCGGGGCGTTGATCCGGCCGTTTCCCTCCAGGATGAACACTTCGTGCTCGTAGGGGTGAGCGTGATAGGGGGAATGGCCGCCCGGCTGCAGCTCGAACAGGCGCAGCCAGAAGTTCGGCGCCGGCGAATCCTTGCCCAGCAGCCAGCGGATGGTCGCCTTCTCGGCTCCGGCCATGGTGACCGGCTCGGCAGCGACGTCGGTATAGGTTTTGACGATCATGATGCCTCCTTGACCCGTCCAAATATGTAGCACAAAATCGTTTCGTTCGCAAAAGAAATCGCGTGACAAGTGACAAGTGACCAGGAGCTGCAAGATATCGGACTTATGCTATTTTTTTCCCTCGTCACTCGTTACTCGTCACGTGTCACTTATGTTCGGTTTTCCCCCGTCTTTTGCATTTAGGCGATTTATTTCTTATAATCGCCCTTGATCCTGCGAGGTGGCATGAAAAAAACGGCATCCCCAAAGCGCGGCCCGGCCCGCACAGCGAAAGCGGGGGGAAACCCCTGCGCGGAAAAGGTCCGGCGGGCAAGAAGCGCGGAACAGCGCCAGGTAGAGAACGAATTGAACATTTATCGCGACCAGCTGGAAGATCTGGTCGGCGAGCGCACCCTGGCGCTGGAGCTGGCCAACCGCCAGCTCGAGGCGGAAATCGACGAACGCCGCCAGGCCGAGATCGTGCAGTCCGCCCTCTACCAGATCTCCGAAAAAGCCAGCCGGACCGAGGATCTGAATGAACTGTACTCGGCCCTGCACGGCATCATTTCCAGCCTGCTGTACGCGCGGAATTTCTACATCGCCCTGCTGGATCCCTCCGAGCAGCTGCTCCACTTCCCCTATTATGTCGATGAAATCGACCCGCCTCCCGGGCCGCAAAAACGGAGCCGCGGGCTGACCGAGTACGTGCTGCGCACCGGCCAGCCGCTGCTGGTTTCCGATCAGCAGGTGGAACAGATGGCCGCCGAAGGCCTGATCGAGCTGTTCGGCGCCCCCTCCAACGAGTGGCTGGGGGTGCCGCTGAAGCGGGGAGAGCGCACCTTCGGCGCCCTGGTGATCCAGAGCTACCAGGAGGATTTTCATTATTCCGAGAAGGACCGCGAGCTGCTGATCTTCGTCTCGCAGCACATCGCCGATGCGCTATGGCGCAAGCAGGCCGAACATGACCTGATGGCTTCGGAGCGCAAGTACCGTTCTCTCTTCGAGCAGTCGCAGGACGTGATCTTCATCTCTGACCGCGAGGGCAACCTGGTGGACATCAACCGGGCGGGGCTGGAGCTGTTCGGCTATGCCTCCCGGACCGAGATCCTGAAGGCCAACCGGGCGGCGAACATCTTCGAGAACCCCGCGATGGGGAGAAAGCTTGTCAAGGCCCTGCAGCAGAACGGTCAGGTCAAGGATTTTGAGATCAATTTAGTGAAAGTGGACGGCCGCCCGGTCACCGTGCTGGTGACGGCGCAGATGGAGCGCGACGATTTCGGGCAGGTGACCGGCATCCACGGCATCATGCGCGACGTGACCGAGCGCAAGATGCTGGAAGAGCGCTTTCTGCAGGCGCAAAAGATGGAGTCGATCGGGCTGCTGGCGGGCGGCATCGCCCATGATTTCAACAACATCCTGGGCGGCATCCTGGGCTACGCTTCCTGGCTCAAAACCAACATCAACCGCGACCATCCTTTCTTCCGCCCGGTGGATACCATCGAGAAGAGCGCCAGCCGCGCCGCCGAGCTGACCGCCCAACTGCTGGCCTTCGCCCGCGGCGGCAAGTATGACCTCCGCCCCTGCAGCCTGAACAGCGTCATCTCCGAGTCGCTGAAGATCCTCTCCGGCACCCTGGACAAGTCCATCGCCATCGAGACCTGCCTGAACGAAAGCCTGCCCACGGTGGAGATCGACATCGGCCAGATCCAGCAGGTGCTGATGAACCTGTGCGTCAACGCCCGCGACGCCATGC
>CAZLSH010000040.1:0-19184 GCA_964562095.1 uncultured Clostridia bacterium
ACTGCTCTACATCGTCGCCGGCCTGGCCCTGGGCATCCTGCTCTCGACCGTGGCGCCCACCCAGACCACGGCCATGCTGGCCCCCCTGCTGATCACCATGCTGCCCTCGTTCCTGCTGTCGGGCTTCATCTTCCCCCTCGATTCCCTGAGCCCGGTGCTGCGCGCGATCTCCTACGCCGTCCCGGCCACCTATTTCCTGCGCATCATCCGCGGCGTGATCCTCAAGGGCGCCGAACTGCGCCACTTTCTCTTCGACGGCGCCATGCTGGCGGCGTACAGCCTGCTGCTGCTCGCCGTCGCCATCCGCCAATTCGCCGGCCAGCGCAAGGCGGCCCAATGAAACTGCGCCACCTGGTCAAGAAGGAACTGATCGAGGTCGTGCGCCAGAAGGAACTGCTGTTCCTGATGCTCGTCTCGCCGGTGATCCAGATCATCGTCCTGGGCTACGTCGTCTCCAGCGACATCCGCAACGTGCCGGTGGGCATCGTCAACCTGTCGCGCGCTCAGGCGGCCACGCGCATCATCGAGCGCGTGCGCCGCTCGCCGCTGTTCCGCGTGCGCTTCGAAAGCGGCCGCAACGAGGACTCCCTGGAACGGCTCAAGAAAGGGGAGGTGAAGACCGTCATCGTCTTCCGCGACGCCCTGGACCGCAGGAGCGGGGCGGCGGCCTATCCCGAGGTGCAGGTGCTCATGGACGGCATCGACGCCAATACGGCCATGATCGCCTCCGGCTATTTCAGCGGCATCATCAAGGGCTACATTCTGAACGACATGGAGAAAAAGGGGCGCGGGCTGCCGGTGGCGACCCGGCCCCTGTTCCGCTTCAACCCGCAGCTGCGCGGCATCAACACCATGGGGCCGGGGATCGTCGCCTTCCTGCTGACCATCATCACCCTGTTCATGACCTCCACCTCGCTGGTGCGCGAGAAGGAGCAGCAGACCCTGGACACGCTGCTGATGTCGCCGCTGAGCGCCATGGAGATCTACCTGGGCAAGGCGCTGCCGGCGATCCTGGTCGGGCTGGTCGACATGCTCATCGGCCTGCTGGTCGTGGTCCTTTGGTTCGGCATCCCCTTCCGCGGCGGCGTCCCGGTCCTGTTCCTGGCCGCCCTGGTCTACCTGACGGCCATACTCTCCTACGCCCTGCTGATCTCGGTCCTCTCCTCCACGGCGCAGCAGGCGATGTTCTTCTCCTGGTTCTCCCTGATCATCTTCCTCCTGATGTCGGGGTTCTTCACCCCGGTGGACAACATTCCCTACCCGCTGCGCCTGCTGGCCGACGTCAACCCCATGCGCTACCTGGTGCAGATCATCCGCGAAATATTTCTCAAGGGCAACGGCATCGCCTATTTCTGGAGGGAGCTCCTGGCCATGGGCGCCATCGCCGTCACCCTGGTCTCCCTGTCGCTGCTGAACTTCAAGCGCTTCATCGCCAAATAAAAAAACGCCGCGGGAGAAAGGGAAAAGCGCTCGGGGAAAGAGGGGGGAGCGTCTTGAGGAACTTATTGGCTCCCGGTTTCCGGCTCGTCCCCGTCTTGAGGCAAGGGCGACGGCATGCGGCCCGGCCGCTTCATCCGCGTGCCGGCCTGTCGCCGGCGTCCACGATGAGGGCGGCGGCGGCGGCCAGGTCGGCGACGATGTGGTCGGGGCGCGGCCCCGTTGCCGCGAGCCGGGACTCGCTTTCGTCGCCGTGGCCGGTGCGCACCAGCACCGTGCGGCAGCCGGCCCGGCGGCCGGCCTCGATGTCGTCGAGGCTGTCGCCGACCATGAAACTGGCGGCCAGGTCGATGCCGTGTTCGCCGGCCGCCTGCAGCAGCATGCCCGGCGCCGGCTTGCGCAGGGGGCTCTCTTGCCGGTAGGCGGGAAGCACGGCGTCGGCCAGGAACGGGCAATAATAGAAGGCGGCGATTTCGGCCCCCTGATCCGCGAAATGCTCCCGCAGCCCGCGGTGCAGGGCGCGCAGCTGTTCCTCGCTGCAGATGCCGCGGGCCACGGCCGACTGGTTGCTGACCACGATGACGCGGTAGCCGGCGCGGTTCAGCCTGCGCACGGCGTTGGCGGCGAAAGGAAAGACCAAGGCCTGGGAGAGCTCGCAGATATAGCCGCGGTTCTCGATCAGCGTCCCGTCGCGGTCGAGGAAGACGGCGCGGGTCATTCCGCCCCCGGCCACAGCTCGGTCGCAGCGGCCAGGACTTCATCGACGCCGACGGCGGTCATGCAGCGATGGTCAGCGGGGCATTCACGCCGGCGGCAGGGGGCGCAGTCGACCGGATGGTGCAACAGCCGGTAACGGTCGGCGAGCGGAGCCGTGCGTCCGGGCTCGGTGGGGCCGAACACGGCGACCAGCGGCACGGAGAGGGCGGCCGCCACGTGCATCAGCCCCGAGTCGTTGCCGATGAACAGCCGGCAGCGCGACAGCACGGCGATGGAGCGGCGCAGGTCGAGCGCGCCGGCCAGGTTGAGCACGCTTCCCGGCAGCCCGTCCGCGACAGCGGCGATCCGTTCCCGCTCCGACCCTCCGCCGAGCAGCAGCACGGCGGCTTCGGGAAATATCTCCAGCCAGCGGCGGATGACCTCGCGGAAGCGCCCGGGGAGCCAGGCCTTGGCGCTGCCGAAGGCCGCGGTCGGGGAGACGGCCAGCAGGGGGCGTTCGCCGGCGATCCCCTGTTCCCGCAGCCAGCCCGAAGCCCATTCCTGTTCCCCGGCGCTGACGACCAGGGCGGCCGAAATGGACGGGCCGGCGCTCTTTCCCGCCAGGTGGCCGATGATGTTCAGGTAATGGTGCTGATGGTGGCCGCCGGCCGGGGGCGGCAGCACGCGGTCACGGAGCAGGAACCCGCGGCCGTCGCGGGCATAGCCGGCCAGGGAGCGGATGCCGGCCAGGCGGAAGAACAGGGCGGAAGAAAAGGAGTTGGTGAACAGGATGCCGCGGCGGAATCCCTTTTGCCTGAATTCCCGGATGGCGGTGATGAGCGATCGGGCGCTCCAGCGGTCGGGCAGGGGCACGATCTCGTCGATCTCCGCGATGTTCAGAAAGATGTCGGCCAGGTAGCGCTTGGCGGCCACGGCCAGGCGCTCGTCGGGGTAACTGGCCTTGAAAGCCCGGATGGCGGGAAGGCACATGATCCCGTCGCCGATCCAGTTCGGCGAGCGGATGACGGTGCTCATTCAGGGAGGCGGGTCAGGAGTCGCTTTCCGCCTCGACCTCTTCTCCCCCGTCCTCCTCGGCGCCGAGATCGGATTCGCTGCCGGCATTCTCGCCGGCGCCGGTGACGGCCTCGGTTCCGGCCTCGCCCGGGGCCTGCTGGGCGAAGAAGTTGTCCTCCTCGTCGAGCACGTCGAAGTTTATCTTCCCCTGCCTGAATTCTTCCATGGCCACGGTCAGGGTGTTGTCGCTCTTGACCTCCACCTTCCGGCGGGCGCCGCCGATCAGCTGCTTGGCGCGGCGGGCGACCAGGATGGCCAGCCTGAACTTGCTGTCAATGCCGTTCAATGTTTGCAAGGATTCCTCCAGAAAAGGAAATTATAGCAGATTATTCTCTTTCGTCAAGGTCGTGGGCGCCCAGGGCCCGCCTTGAGCAACGGCAGCGACCCGCGGGCGGCGGAATTGACAGGGGCGGCGATTGGTGCTATAAACCGCAAGAAGGGCGATCCCCTTTTCCCTGGCCAAGCAAGATGCCCGTTGCTCAAAAAATAGAGAAATGGCCCAGCGCCCTGCTGGCCGCACTGCTGTTTTCCTGCACCCTGACCCTGTTCGGGCCGGCGCAGATCTTCCTGACCAATTCCCTCGAGTTCCAATTCGACTTCCTCCATCTCCTGCCTTATCTCGGCATCGTCGCCCTGAGCGTGTTCCTGGTACTGGCGCTGGTTCTGTTCCTGCTTCCCCGCCGCTGGCAGCTCCATGAGCGCGGCGTGGCCGTCGTGCTCGCTCTCGGCCTCCTTTTCTGGTTTCAGGGCAACATCCTGCTTTGGCAGTACGGCGCTTTGAGCGGTCACGCGATCGCCTGGGGGGAGAAGGCGCTCTATGGCTGGATCGACACTCCCCTGTGGATCGCGGTTTTGCTCCTGGCGCTGTGGCGGCCGGGGTTTCTTTATCGGCGGGCCAAGATGCTCGCTTTGCTGTTCCTGGCGATCCAGCTGCTGTCCACTTCGATCACGGTCGGCCGCCAGCCGGAAGCGCCGAGCTTCAAGAAATTCCAGGTCGATCACACGAAGGACTTCGATTTCTCAAGCCGTCAGAACGTCATCGTCCTCATCCTGGACAGCTTCCAGTCGGACGTCTTCCAGGAGATCATCGACCTGGATCCTTCCTACAAGGACATTTTCGGCGATTTCACCTATTTCCGCAACACGACGGGAGGCTTCCCCAGCACCTACGCCTCCATCCCTTTGCTGTTGACAGGGCAGTATTACTCCAATTCCGAGCCCATCCAGAGCTTCATCGCCCAAGCCTACCGCTCCCTGTCCTCGGTCCCGTACCAGTTGACCCGGCGCGGCTGGGAGGTCCACCTGGTCCCCTTGGTGCGCAGCACCGTCTTCTTTGACCCGGCGGTCTTGTCCAACATAAAAACGAGAAGCCGGCGCGTCAGCGACTCCAAAATGGCCTGGCTGGTTGATCTCACCCTGTTCCGTCATCTGCCTCATCTGCTCAAGCGCGTGATCCACCATGGCGGTCATTGGTCGCTGTCGCGCTGGATCAGAAAGGACATGCTGGCCAACCTGCTGAACGAGGACGAACCGCAAGGGCCGCCGGCAAGAAGCATTTTCTCCATCACGCATCAGCGGCGCAAGTTCCCCCATGTCAGTTCCAGGAACCACCTGCGCGGGGTCGATCTGATCCGCGATTCGCTGCCGGTGAATTCCGATTCACGCTTCATCAGCGGATTCCTGATGATGGCGGCGGCCGTGAGCGAGAACAATGTCTTCAAGCTCTTCCACCTGCGCGGGCCGCACGAGCCCATCCAGATGAACGCGAACTTCGAGGCCGTCGACCTGCCGCTGAACCGGGCCAATATCGCCGAACTGGCGCGCGGGGAGCTCAAACTGGTCCGGATGTTCCTGGACGGGCTGAGGGAGATGGGCATTTATGACCAGGCGCTGATCTTCATTCTCGGCGACCACGGGCATCCTTACGGCGCCTTCGAGGTTCGCCTTCCGCCCGATCTGGCGCAAGCCGCCGGCGAGGATGTATCCGACTGCGACCCGGTGTTGCGATCCGGCATCCCGCTCCTGCTGGCCAAGCGCCCGGGCGACCGGGGGGAGTTCAGGACCAGCGATGCGCCCGCATCGCTGGCGGACGTCTCGGCCACGATCTTCGACGAGCTGGAAATGGGCCGGAGCGGAAGCGGCGTGCCGCTCTTCAGCATCCCGCTTGACCGGCCCCGCGAGCGCCGCTTCTTCCATTACCGCTGGGAGCACAGCGCCTGGATGAACACCTATCTTCCCCCGCTGGTCGAATACCGCATCCAGGGGCATGCCTGGCTGGCCTCGTCGTGGCAGGCGACCGGCAGGGTGATCCCGCCGGGCAAGTGACCCGGATCCCGCCGCGTTGCCGGCCTTGACATTCCGCCGCAAAAGGGATAACGGTAGGAGAGGTATTTCTTGGCCAAAGCTCTGAATGGCATGGATCGGTTGCCGCGGCTTTACCGGGCGGTCATCGGCCAGCGCGGCGTCGCCCTGGTCACCGGCAGCGCCAACATCAATGCCGTTGGCCGGCCGGTTTACCAGGCGGTGCATGAACTGGCCGGAAAGCGCCTGCGGGCGATCTGGTCCCTGCAGCACGGATTCTTCATCGACAAGCGGGACAACATGGTCGCCTCGCCCTCGTTCTACTGGAAGGCGGGAGGGCTTCCCGTGCGCAGCCTGTACGGCCGGCGGCTTCTGCCCGGCGAGGAATGGCTGGCGGGGATCGAGGTGCTGCTCGTGGATCCCTTCGACGTCGGCACGCGCGTCTACACTTTCGTCAACCACCTGGTCATGCTGCTGCGCTGGCTCTCCGGGCGCGGCGTCGAGGTGGTCGTCCTGGACCGCCCCAACCCGCTCAACGGCCGTATTCTTGAAGGCCCTGTCGCCCAAGCCGATCATTTCAGCATCGTCGCCCAGCTGCCCGTTCCCATGCGCCATGGCCTGACCGCCGGCGAGTTCCTCTCCTACGCCCTGAGTTTTTACGACCTGGACGTTCCCCTGACCTTGGTCAAGGCGCAGGGATGGCCGCGCCGCGACTTTTATCGCGGCCATTGGACCCTGCCGTCCCCCAACATGCCCTCCTTCGCCACCGCCCGGGTCTACCCCGGCGCCGTGCTCCTCGAGGGGACGAATCTGTCGGAGGGCCGGGGCACCACCCGGCCGTTCGAGCTCGCCGGCGCGCCCTTCATCGAGCCGTTGCGCCTGGCGGCGGAACTTAGGCGCCTGAGATTGCCGGGGGTGCGCTTCGTCCCCATGTTCTTCAAGCCCGAGTTCTCCAAGCATGCCGGACGGGTGTGCGGCGGCGTGCTGGTGCAAGTGCTGGACCAGGGAAAATTCCGCTCATTCCGGGCATATTATGAGCTGATCCGCCTGGCGGCGCGGCTGGTTCCCGGGAAATTCAAATGGCAGGCCCCGCCCTATGAATTCGAGTTCGAGCGCCCGCCCATTGACATGATCTGCGGCACGGACGTGATCCGCAAAGCCATTGACAACAACATTCCCTTTCCCGGAATTCAGGGCGACATCGAGCGCGAGATCAATGCCTATGCCGAAGCGGTTCGGCCTTTCCTCCTCTACCCATGATCATCATTCCTTTTGCCGATATCCTGGCCCCAGGCACATTTAGTAAAATCCGCGATTGCCTGCGCGCCGGCGGCGCGATCGCCTATCCCACCGACACGCTGTACGGCTTGGGCGGGAATTTCCTGTCGCCGTCCGCCCATGAGGCCGTCGACCGGCTGAAGGGGCGTGAGGGCTCGCCCTACTCGGCCGCGGTCGCCGATCCGGCCATGCTGGAATCGCTCGTCGCCGAAGTTCCCGAAGTCTTTCGCAAGCGTCTCCAGGGGCTGCTGCCCGGGAAGTTCACCTTTCTTTTCAAGCCGGGCCCGGCTGTCGACCCGGCCCTGCTCAAGGGGAGCGGCAGGATCGGCATCCGCATGCCGGGCCTGCCGTTGCTGCTGGAATTGATTGCCGCCCTCGGTTTTCCTTTGATCAGCACCTCGGCGAACCGCAGTGGTGATGTGCCGCTCCAGGACCCGGCGGCCATTGCCCGCCAGTTCCCCGGGCTCGACCTGCTCATTGACGGGGGAACGCTGCCGCCCTCCAAGGGATCGACCGTGATCGACCTGACCGCCGCGCCGCCGCGCATCGCCCGCAGCGGCGATGACGTAAGAATGGCGTTGGACCTGCTGGATGGCAACCGCTTCTGATCCTTCTTGACTTTGCTCCGGGAAAAGCTACAATAGCACCATGGAGGTCGGACCATGAAGCAACTCAAGGGCAGCCGCACGGCGGAGAACCTGATGAAGGCCTTCGCCGGCGAATCGCAGGCGCGGATGCGCTACACGTTCTACGCCAAGACGGCGGGCAAGGAAGGCTACAGGCAGATCGAGGAGCTGTTCCTGGAGACGGCCGAGAACGAGCGCATGCACGCCAAGCTGTTCTACAAGCCCCTGGTGGCGGCGATGGACGGCGAGCCACTGGAGATCCAGGCCGCCTACCCCGTGGCCTTCGCCAATACCGAAAAGAACCTCGAGTACGCCGCCGCCGGCGAGAACGAGGAGTGGTGCGCCCTCTACCCGGAGTTCGCCCGCGTCGCCGACGCGGAGGGTTTCCCCGAGGTCGCCCGCGTTTTCCGGGCCGTGGCCACGGTGGAAAAGAGGCACGAGGCGCGCTACCGCAAGCTGCTGCGGAACGTCAAGGACAAGACGGTTTTCGCCAGGCCGGGCAAGACGGCCTGGAAGTGCCGCGTCTGCGGGGCGATCATCGAGGGCGACCAGGCCCCGGGTAAATGCCCGGTCTGCGACCATCCCCAGGAGTATTTCGAGATTTGGGTGGAAAACTATTAATCACGGCTCCGGCCGTTCCCAGGAGGTCATGATGAAGGATATGAATTTGAAGCGATACGCGCTGGCCGATCTGCTGCTGGCCGCCGTCAAGAGCGAGGTCGACAGCCAGGCCGTCTACACCCGCCTGGCGAAAGCGGTGAGGAACGCCTTCCTGAAGGAGCGCCTGGATTTCCTCGCCCACGAGGAAAGCAAGCACCAGCAGGCGCTGGAAGATCTTTTCCGCCAGCGATTTCCCGGCCAGCCCATCGTTGTCCCCGGCACCCCCGTCGTGCCCCTGCCCGAGGTGCGCTTCCGCGACGAGCAGGTGCCGCTGAGCGGCATCATTGCCCAGGCCATGAACGCCGAGCAGGCGGCCCACGATTTCTACCTGCAGCTGGCCGAGCTGTTCGCCGACGACGCCGACAGGAAAAACCTGCTGCTCTATTTCTCCATGATGGAGATGGGGCATTACAAGCTGCTCGACGTGGAAAAAAGCAGCCTGGAGCGTTTAGAGGAATACGGCGAGGAGCAGGAGCTCATCCACGTTGGCCCCTGAGGCGAGCGCGGGCCGTATTTTCGCAGATCACGACCAGGGCGGCGGGGCCCGCGCGGTGCGGACGCCGGACCGGCGCCGGGGTTCCCCTGCAATAGCGCATCGTCCATGAAACGGAAGAAAAGAGCCATCATCGCCGGGTCCGCGCTGGCCGCGCTGCTGCTGGTCGGGCTGCTGTGGATCCGCAACCGGCCGCAAGCGGCCGCCGCGGCGGCGAAAAGCCCGGAGAGCGAGGTCGAGGGCATCGACCTGACCTACCTGACCTTCAATCCGGACAATGAAAAAAAACTCCAGGTCCGCTGCGCCGAGTCCCGGAAAGGGGACGACAACACGCTGCACATGAAAAAGATCGCGGCCACCCTCTACCGCGTCGACAAGCTGGGCGAGGATATCCGCGTTTCGGCCGAGCACGGCCGGGCCGGGAACGAGTTCAACAACTTTTACCTGGAGGGGCGGGCGCGCATCTCTTCGCCGCGCTTCACCCTGACCAGCCGCAGCTTCGACCTGAAGGGCCTGGACCTGCTCTCCAGCCAGGACGCCGTGGGCATCCGTCTCGATTCGGTCCGCGGCCGGGCTGCGGGGGGCATGGTCTACGTGATCCATAATAAGCTCTTGAAACTGCTCGATTTCAAGGGGGTGATGACCCGCGACGAGCAGCCTTTCGATTTGCAGGCCAGGCTGCTCAGGGTGAACCGGAAGAAGAATTGGCTGCTGATGCAGGGGGACGTCCGCGTGCAGGGAGCCCTTTCCGCACTCAAGGCGGGGCGCGTCCTGATGCAGTTCGATCAGGATTTCGCCCAGGTGCAGTGGGTGCTGGCCACCGGCGAATGCCTTTTCCACACCCGGCAAGCCGGAGACGACGGCCTGAGGCTGGACAAGGAGATCGCCGCCGAACGCATCAAGCTCCTGTATGGGGATCAGGGGCAGCTGCAGCTGCTGGAGGTTCGCAAGCAGGCCACGATCGCCACCCGCTCGAAGGAAGGGCAGAGCCGGTTGCTATCCGACACCGTCGACATCACCCTGGATCCGGAGACCCAGATCCTGCGCGAGGCCCGCATGCTCACCCGCGGCACCCTGACCAGCGAAGGCCGGGAGAATCTCCGCGTCGACTGCCTGGCTCTGAATGCGGCGTACGACCCGGTCGGCGAACTCACCTCGGTCCAGGCCAATGGCGAATGCCGGTTCGCCACCGACGAATTTTCCGGCGTTTCCCAGCGCCTCGATTACGATGCGTCGAGCGGGGAGATCGGCATTTTGGGCCAGAATTCCACCATCGACAGCGGCAAAAACCGCTTCCAATCCGATCGCTTCCGCATCCAGACCGGGTCGAAGCGCATCACCGGCGAGCAGGGCGTCCGGGCCACGATCATCCCCGGCAGGAAGAGCGCCCTGCTGGGCGTCCAACCGGTGTTCGTCACCGCCGACGCGATGGAAACCTCGCGACGGGATGATGCCAGCCGTTTCCGCGGCAGGGTGAGCCTGTTCCAGGACGAGGTGGAGCTGCATGCCGGCGAGCTGCTGTTCCGCGGCGGCGGCGCGCTGTCCTGCCGCGGCGGCGCCGAGTTGAGGTTCGCCAATGACGGGCAGCCACTGGTCGTGCGCGGGCAGACGATCGACCTGGAGGCCGGCGGGGGGCGGATCGTCATCCAAGGCGAAGCCCGGCTGGAGCAGGGCGCGAACTCGCTGGCGGCGAACAGGATCGATCTGGTTTTCGGCCCCGGCGACAGGCTGCAGGACATTTTCGCCGCCGGCGCCGCCTCGTTCCGCAAGCAGACAATCGAGGGCCGCTGCCAGGCGCTGCACTGGCAGTACGCGCGCCAAGCCGTCGTCTTCCGCGAGCAGGCCGAGATCCGCCGCTCCGGGGCCGGGACGACCCGCGGGCAGGAGCTGCGACTCGACCTGGCCAGCAACCAGATCATCGTTTCCGGCGGCGGCGACCGTTCCGAGACGACCATCGGCGATCCGCAGCCGTAAGCCCGGCGTCCCGCCTTGATTTTTCGCGTGATTTTGATTATGATGCATTCTGCTTGCCATTGCACCCAAGTAGGCAAATGAACAGAACAACGATTGGGGCCGCCGCCAGAACAGGAGCCGGCCGCCGTCGGGAGAAGCCATGAAACGAATCGCGCTGACGGCTGCCGGCCTGCTGCTCTCCTGCCTGCTGGCAGCCACCGACATCATGAAACTGTCCGAGGTCAAGCCCGGCATGGAAGGGGAGGGGCGCACCATTTTCAAGGGCAGCACCATCGAGACCTTCACCTTCAAGGTGCTGGGCGTGATGGACAAGTTCGTGTCCGACAAGAGCCTGATCATTGCCGAACTGAACGCCCCGGAACTGAACGACGGCGGCGTCATCGCCGGCATGAGCGGCAGCCCCGTCTACATCAACGGCCGGCTCATCGGCTCCGTGTCCTACGGCTTGAGCAATTTCTCGCGCAAGCCGATCGCCGGCATCACCCCCATCGAGGACATCCTGAAGATAGCGGCCGTTGAGTCGGCGCCGGCCGCCAGCGTGGAAATCAGCGACATCCAGGTCGATTTCGGCCGCCAGAACGCCCGGCGCGTGGCCGAGGCCATTCGCAGCGAGCTGACCGCCCGCATGAACTTCTCTCCCGCCCGCGCACTGGCGCCGATCAAGCTCTTCGCCAGCAGCAGCGGCTTCACCCCGGAGGCGGTCTCCTTCCTGGGCGACCTGTTCGTCCCGCTGCAAAGCACGGCCGTCGGCAGGGACATCAGCACGCGCAAGCTTTCCCCGGAAATGTTCACCGTGCGGCCGGCCGACGCGGTGGCCATCCCGCTCATCCGCGGCGACGCCTCCTACGCCGCCACCGGCACGGTGACGCACGTCGACGGCCAGAAAGTCTATGTCTTCGGCCATCCCTTCTTCAACCTGGGCACGGTGGACTTCCCGCTGCACAAGGCCGAGGTCATCTCCATCGTTCCCTCCTACGAGAGCTCGTTCAAGCTGGCCGCCACCCTCAACCCGGTGGGGGCCGTGCGCCAGGACCGCTTTTCCGGCGTCATGGCCGAGCTGGGGCAGGCGCCGGCCATGATCCCCTTGAAGATCTTCCTGAAGAACCGCAACCGCAATTTCTCCCTGGAGGTGATCAGCCACCCGCTGCTGACGCCGTCCCTGACCTATATCTCGCTGCTGAACGCGCTGCAGGCCGAGTACCAGGAGTTCGGGTCCCAGTCGCTGCGCGTCCAGGGCAAGATCTTCGTCGAGAACGAGGATAACGTGGTCATGGACGACCTGTTCAGCGGCACCGAGGCCGCCGATGAGTTTTCCACGCTGGTCATGGTCATCAACTATTTCCTGATGAACAACCGGGAAAAGAACGCCCGCATCCAGAAGATGGATTTCGAGATCAGCGGCCGGGAGGCCGTCGAGCGCGCCGAGCTGGAGAACGTCCTCATCGACAGGGTCGCCTATCTCCCGGAGGAGCTGATGACGATCGACATGAAGCTCAAGAACGAAAAAGGCGGCGCGTTCTCCGAGAGGATCCAGATCAAGGCGCCCAACCTGAAGCCGGGAGCGGAGTTCTACCTCATGGTCGCCGATGCCGCCGAGATCTCCGCTTTCGACGCCAAGGCCGTCAAAACGACCTATTTCCCCTCTGACCTCGGCGCCCTTATCCGCGCCATCAACAATATCCGCAAGAACAGCCGCTTGTACCTGAAGCTTTTCGTTCCGGCCCAGGGGCTGTTCATCCGCGGCTTCGAGTATTCCTACCTGCCCTCGAGCGTGGGCAACGTCCTGCTCTTCAGCTCCCTGGCCAAGGACCAGGCCAATATGGCGTTCTCCACCGTGGCCGAGTATCAGTTCGAGGTGCCGGCGGTCGTCGCCGGCAAGAAGATTTTCAAGCTGCGCATCAAAGAGAGGAAAAATGAATAGCAAGATCCTAGCGGGCATCGCGCTGCTGGCCCTGGCTCCCGCCCTAAGCGCGGTCCGGGTGAAGCAGGTCGAGAAGTCGAGCCTGGCCGACTTCCAGAAGGGGAGTTTCGTCCAAGTCAGCATCGACAGCAACGGCGGCCTTTCCCTGGGGCCCAAGCTGAAGAGCCTTCCCGGTCCGGCGGAGGAATTCTATCTGGCTGCCTCCGCCTCCGCCTCCGGCGATCTTTACCTGGGCACGGGCCACAACGCCGCGGTCTACCGCGTCAGTCCGGCCGGCAAGATCGACAAGGTATTTCAGGGCGAGCAGCTCGACGTCTACGCCCTGCTGGCTGCGGACGACGGCGGCGTGATCGTGGGCACGTCGCCCAACGGCCGGGTGTTCCGCGTCGCCAAGGACGGCAAGTCCACGGAACTGTTCCATCCCGACGAAAAATTCATCTGGGACCTGGCCGAGGACAGGCAGGGCAACATCATCTGCGCCCTGGGCAACACCGGCGCCGTCTACAGCATCGCCAAGGGCGGCGCGGTCGAGAACCTGCTGACGGCCGAGGACTCGCATATCATCAGCCTGCATGTCACCGGCGATAACGCCATTCTTGCCGGCAGCGGCGACCGCGGCATCCTCTACGAGATCAAGAACCGCAAGGTGCGCGTGCTGTTCGATTCCCCGCTGGAGGAGATCAAGGGCATCACCAGCGACAACGACGGCAACGTATATTTCGCCGCGGTCAAGAGCGTCCCGGCGCCGCAGGCGGGCAAGGAAATCGAGATCGGCTCCGTCTATGCCGGGAACGCCGGCCCCGACAAGGAGGCGGTCCGCGAAAAGAGCATCTTGTACCGCCTCAGCCCCAACGGCGGGATCGAGTCCCTCTGGTCCTCAACGGAGGAACTGGCGTATGCCGTCCATTTCGACCGCCAGGCCAACGCGGTCGTCATCGGCACCGGCAATGCCGGGCGCGTGTACCGCGTCGATCGCTCCGGCACTTTCGTTCAAGTCTGCGAAAGCGAATCGGCCCAGATATTCCGCATCGTCGGCAGCGCTGCGCCGGGCAAGGGCTACTACCTGATCGCCAACAACACGGCCGGCATCACCCTGGTGGAGGGGGGCATGAACGCCACCGGCACCTACTTCTCCGAGGTGTTCGATGCCCGCATCCAGTCCCGCTTTGGCCGCCTTTCCTGGAACGTCGAAGCCGCCGCGCCGTCAGCCGTCTCTTTTGCCGTGCGCCTGGGGAATTCCGACTATCCCGACCGCTCCTGGACGAACTGGTCGGCCCCCTTCACCGACCCGGAGAACTCGAACATCAACACCGGCGGCTACCGCTTCCTGCAGGTGAAGATCGTGCTCAACTCGACCAGCCCCAGCGCCTCCCCCCTGCTGGCGGGCTACCGCGTCGACTATCTCACCGACAACCTGAAACCGGAGATCGGGCCCATCCGCGTCCAGCGTCCCAACGACAGGAAGCCGGTCCCGGAGACGACGCCGCCGCGCAAATACCTGCATGTCTCCTGGGAGGCCAGCGACCCCAACCAGGACCGCCTGAACTTCACCCTGTCCCTGCGCAGGCTTCCCGGCAATGAATGGCTGCCGCTGGGCAAGGAACTGCGCGAACCGTGGCTGTACCTTGACTGCGAGCTCTTCGCCGACGGCAAGTACCAGCTGCAGGTGCAGGCCGATGACGGCTTGGATAACGCCCCGGCCTGGACGCGGAACACCGCCCGGACCTCGGCGTCGTTCATCATCGACTCCACGGCCCCGCTCCTCTCCGAGTTCTCCATCGCCGGGCGCAGCGTCCGCTTCAAGGCGGAGGACCAGGCCTCGGCCGTAACCCTGGCCCAGTATTCGCTGGACGGCAAGGAGTGGGTCCCGGTATTCCCGGACGACCTGGTCGGAGATTCCCGGGTCGAGACCTACCGCTGTGAACTGAGCAACCCGAAAAATTCCCGCCTGCTGCTCATCAAGCTCAGTGACGAGTTCGGCAACGACAAGGTGTTCCAAAAATCCATCTAGGAGGACCCCCGTGAGCGAAATCAAGCGTATTTCGACCCCGATGAGCGATGAAACCGTCGCCGGCCTGAAGGCCGGGGACAACGTGCTGATCAGCGGCACCATCTATACCGGCCGCGATGCCGCCCACAAAAAGCTGACCGACCTGATTGCCGCCGGAGATAAACTGCCCTTCGACCTGCGCGGACAGATCATCTTTTACGTGGGGCCGACGCCGGCCCGGCCCGGCAATCCCATCGGCTCGGCCGGACCGACCACCAGCTACCGCATGGATGCCTATGCTCCCAGGCTGCACGAGCTCGGCCTGAAAGCCTCGATCGGCAAGGGGTCGCGCAATGCCGAGGTGAAGGCGGCGCTCCGCAAGTACAAGGCCGTCTACCTGGCCGTGACCGGCGGCGCCGCCGCCCTGGTCTCCAAGAGCATCCGCCAGGCCGAGGTGGTCGCCTACCCCGAACTGGGTCCGGAAGCCATCCGCCGGCTGGAGGTGAAGGACTTTCCGGCGCAGGTGATCAACGACATGTACGGCGGCGATATCTATGAGGAGGGCCGCAGGCAGTACGAACGGAAATAGGAGACGTTCATGAAGATCCACGAGTACCAGGCCAAGGAACTCTTTGCCCGCCACGGCCTCGCCGTTCCCCGGGGCGGGATGGCCATGACGGCCGAGAAGGCCCTGGCCGTCGCCGAGACGCTGGGCTATCCCTGCGTGGTCAAGGCCCAGGTGCATGCCGGAGGCCGCGGCAAGGCGGGGGGCGTCAAGCTCGCCCGCGACCGCGCCGAGGCCGGGCGCCACATTTCAGCCATCCTGGGCATGAACCTGGTCAGCCAGCAGACCGGCCCCGCAGGGCGGCGGGTGCGCAAGCTGCTGGTCGAGCAGGGGCTGGACATCGCCCGCGAGCTGTACCTGGCGATCCTCCTGGACCGCGAGCGCGAGATGCCGGTCATCATCGCCTCCTCTCAGGGCGGCATGGAGATCGAGGCCGTGGCCCGCGAGCATCCCGCTGCCGTTTTCAAGGTTCACGTTCATCCCGCGACCGGCCTTTTCCCCGGCCACGCGCGCAGCCTGGCGTTCCGGCTCGGCCTGGGCAAAACCCAGCAGCAGAGCTTCGCTGTTCTGCTGGCCCGGCTCTATGACTTCTTTATGCAGTTCGACGCCTCGCTGGTGGAGATCAACCCCCTGATCGTCACCCGCGGCGACGAGGTGCTGGCCCTGGACGCCAAGGTCAATTTCGACGACAATGCCCTCAGCCGCCACCCCGACATCGCCGCGCTGCGCGACCTGGACGAGGAGGAGCCCCTGGAAGTGGAGGCGTCGAAGTTCGACCTGAATTATATCCGCCTGGACGGGACCATCGGCTGCATGGTCAACGGCGCCGGCCTGGCCATGGCCACCATGGACATCATCCATTTTTACGGCGGCGAGCCGGCGAATTTCCTCGACATCGGCGGCGCCACGTCGGCGGAACGCGTGCAGGAGGCCTTCAGGATCCTGCTGGCCGACCCCAACGTGCGAGCGGTGCTGGTCAACATCTTCGGCGGCATCGTGCGCACCGACCGGGTGGCCGACGGCATCGTCGCCGCCGCCCGTGGGCTGGATATCCGCATCCCCATCGTCATCCGCCTGGTGGGCACCAATGAGGAGCAGGGCCTGCGCATCCTGCGCGAGTCGGGGCTGAACTTCATCACCGAAACCGTGCTGTCCGACGCGGTGCGCCGCGTGGTCGAGCTGGCCAAGGGAGCCTGAGCATGTCCATCCTCATTGATGAAAATTCGCGGGTGATCGTCCAGGGTTTTACCGGACGGGAGGGGTCGTTCCACGCCGCGCAGATGATCGAGTACGGCACGCGCGTGGTCGGCGGCGTCACGCCGGGCAAGGGCGGGCAGACGCACCTGGAGCGGCCGGTCTTCGACACCGTGGCCGAAGCCGTCGCCGCAACCGGGGCCGACGTGTCGGTCATCTTCGTTCCGGCCGCCTTCGCCGCCGACGCCGTCATCGAGGCGGCCTTGTCCGCCATCCCGCTGATCGTCTGCATCAGCGAGGGGGTGCCGGCCCTGGACATGGTGAAGGTCAAGAGTTTCCTGCGCGCGACGCGCTCACGGCTGATCGGGCCGAATTGCCCGGGAATCATCTCGCCCGGCAAGTGCAAGGTCGGGATCATGCCGGCGCGCATCCACCGCCCGGGCCGCATCGGCATCGTTTCGCGTTCCGGAACGCTGACCTACGTCGCCGTGGACCAGATCAGCGGCGAGGGCCTGGGACAATCGACCTGCATCGGCATCGGCGGCGATCCGCTCATCGGCACCAGCTTTGTCGACGCCCTGGAACTGTTCGCCGCCGACGAGCAGACCGCGGCGGTGGTCATGATCGGCGAGATCGGCGGCAGCATGGAGGAGCAGGCCGCGGCCTACATCGGCCGGGGTTTCGCCAAGCCGGTCCTGTCGTTCATCGCCGGCCAGACCGGGGCCATCATCTCCGGCGGCCGCGGCACCGCCGCCGAGAAAATGGCGACCCTGCGCGAGCACGGCGTTCAGGTGGTGGAAAACCCGGCCGAGATCGGGCGGGCGGCAAAAAGGATCCTGGGCCGAGCCTCGGGATGATTCGCGATTCACAAGGAGGAAAGAACGATGAAAGGACAGAGCGGGAAAATGACCTTCATGAGCCTGATCGCCATCGCCATCCTGGCCATTGGCGGCTACATGGCCTTCCGGTACATCGGGAGCAACCTGGAAAAAAAGCAGATCAAAAAGGAAGTTTTCGATACCCTGGGCAGCACGCGCGGCGGCGACCGGGATGACGCCGCGCTGATAGCGGTCATCGAGGAGATCCTGCTGAAGCACGATATCGAGATCCTGGATATCGCCGCCCGGCTGGAAGCCGGCGTCATCCATTACTCGTTTTCCTACCGCCGGGTGACGAATTTCCTGTTCTTCAAGCGCGACGAGGTCATCGAGGTCGCGGACCAGATCGAAAATTATGGCTGACGGTCTTCGGGGGGGCAGGGGCTCCTGAAGACGTCGTCCCTTTCAGCGCCACCGTCCGGATCGTCGTCGCCGCTGCATGCTCCCGCGCTCGGGCCGGTGGCCGCGGCCCGCAGCGGCGAGTGGCCGGATTGACAAACAATCGGTGCTATGGCATCATGCCGACCAGGAGGAATCATGAAATCCCATAAAATTCTGGTCTTATTGCTGGTCGTGACCGTTATTTCGTCCCTGGCCCTGGCGGCGGCCCCCAAGGGCGGGAAAACCGCCCAGTTGCAATTCCACAAGGGCGACAAGTTTCTCACGCCGCAGATCGGCATCAATTCCTATGCCGTTCCCTTCGGCGCCAACTTTGAAACGGCCATCACCGAGAACATCGGCGTCGGCGGAACGGTCATGATGTGGCTCTGGAGCCATGGGACCATCATCATGCCGTCGGTCGACGGCGCCTACCATTTCACCCGGCTCGATGTGGACAAGCTCGACCTGTTCGCCGGCGCCAGCCTGGGCTTTGCGATCTTCTCCGCCAAGGAGGGCTATGGCGGCTCCTCGGGCCTCCATCTGTCCCCATTCGTCGCCGGCCGCTATTGGTTCTCCGAGAAGATGGCCGTCAGCCTGCGCTTGAATTTCAGCCTCATCGGCGACTGGACCGGCATCGGCGGCCTGCTGGGCGTCACGTTCCCGATCTGAGCGGCAAAAAGCCCCGGTGGCAGGGGAGGGCATTCCCCCTCCTTTATTTTTCAGCGGAATTCGGGAAGGTAACGCCGCGATTGCAGCGCGAACTCGCCGTGGTGCTCGATCTTTCCCGCCAGGGTGCGGATCAGCCCCGCCGGAGCTAGGCGGCCGGCCCATTCGCCGCACTCCCCGGGAGCATGGGCGGCCGTCCAGGCGATGAATTCCAGCTCGCCGCGGACCAGCGCCAGGCGTTCGCCCGCGCGGCAGGCGGGGCAGAGCAGCCCGCGGTAGTCGTCGCGCAGCCAGGCCCGCTCGAGGTCGCGGCCGCCGCAGTTCGAGCAGCGCCGCGGGTTGAACAGGAGCCCTTCGCTGCGCAGAAGCCAGACCAGGAAGTACAGCAGCAGCCAATCCATGGCCACTCCGTTCTCCCGGGAGCGCAGAATGGCCAGCAGCAGCTTGTAAATGCGGGTATCGCGGTGGCCGGGCTGCATGAACTTCAGCGTGATCTCGGCCATGAGGTAGAAGTAGAAGACATTCTCCGCCGCGGACACCACGGGGAAAAAACTCTTGCGGATCTCGCCCTTGCCGAGCGTGACTAGCTCCCGGTCCTCGCGCCAGTAATAGTGGAATTCCCCCTCGGTGAAGAGCTCCAGCAGCGAACCGAAGCGGTTCTTCATCTTCGCCGCCCCGGGGGCCACGGCCTTGAGCAGTCCCTGGTCGGCGGTCAATAGCGTGACCAGCTTGTCCTGCTCGTTCAACGGCGAGGCGGCCAGGACCATGGCCATGGTCGAAGCTTGGGGCATGATCAGAGGCAAGCGCTGCGGGCGCTGACGGCCTGCGCCACGCTAATGGGGCCCGGGGGCGAAGAACAGTGCCTTGAGGGCGAAATACAGGAAATAAATACTGAAGCCGATCAGCAGGTAGCCCAACATGCGGATGACCCGCCGGGTATTCTGCGGCAGGCATAAGGCCTTTACGCGGTGGGTGATCAGGATGATCAGGGTGAAATAGGAGAAAGCGCCGAGCAGGACGACCACCATGAACAGCAGTTCATAGTTCAGG
>CAZLSH010000041.1:0-9091 GCA_964562095.1 uncultured Clostridia bacterium
ATGCCCGCGAAATTGGAGCCGCCGCCCACGCAGCCGATGACGATGTCCGGCTCCACTCCCTGCCCGGCCAGCTGCTTTTCGGCCTCCTGGCCGATCACCGTCTGATGCAGCAGCACCGCGTCCAGCACCGAGCCCAGCGCATACTTGCTGCCCGGGTTCTTCAGCACCGTCTCCACGGCCTCGGCGATGGCGATGCCCAGGCTGCCCGGATGATCGGGGTTCTCCTGAAACAGGGCCCGGCCCGCCTCCGTGTTCGGCCCGGGACTTTCCTCGACCCGCGCCCGGGCCAGGGCCATCATCGTCCGCCGCCCCGGCTTCTGGCGAAAGCTGGCACGCACCATGAAAACGCGCACCCGCACGCCGAAGCGTTCGCCGGCATAGGCCAGGGCGGAGCCCCATTGGCCGGCCCCGGTCTCGGTGACCAGTTCCCGCACCCCTTCCTGCGCAGCGAGGTTGGCCTGCATCAGCGCCGTGTTGCCCTTGTGGCTGCCCATGGGGCTTACCCCTTCGTACTTGTAGAAGATGTGGGCCGGGGTACCCAGGCGTTTTTTCAGCCCGGAGGCGTACACCAGCGGCGTGGGGCGGTACTGGGCATAAGCCTCCAGGACCGCCTCCGGGATGGGGATGAAGCGCTCGCGGCTGATCTCCTGCTCGATGAAACTCCTGGGAAAGATCGCCTCCAGCGCCGTAGGATCGAGCGGCTCCTTGGTCGCGGGATGCAGCGGCGGCTTGGGGAGTTCGGCCAGGTCGGCCTTGATGTTATAAAAATGGGTCGGCAAATACTTTTGTTCGCGGCCTGAAAATCGTTCCATGTTTTTTTCTCCTTGGTTTTGTGGTTTTAATAAAAAGAAAAATGGATGGATGGTTGGATTTTCAGGCGGACGGGGCCGCCCAGCGCCAGGCGCGGAGCCAGGCGGCAGCAGGCGACAGAAGAACCCGTTCACATAGCATTAGCGATATACATACCACAGACGCGGGGATAGGTCAATGGGTGAGGGATGAATCGATCTCGAGACGCCAGACGTTAGACGTCAGACGTTAGACGTTAGACGTTAGACGTTAGACGTTAGACGTTAGATGGTAGCAAGAAAGAAGAATCCTGAGTGACATGTGACAAGTGTCGCTCCTTAAGGTCCCCGATGATGAAGGTGACAAGTAGCGAGAATTTCTCGAATCAGTCCTCTAGATTGCTGTTGCGAATCACGATAGATCGTTCGATCCTTGTCTTGCTAACGTCCAGCACCTAGCGTCTTTCTTCTGTCCTCTGTCTTCTGTTTTCTGTCTTCTGTTTTCTGCCGTCTGCCGCCTGGTTCAAAGCCAGTGCTTCTTCTTGAAGTAATGGATCATGGCCCCGGCCAGGGCGAACATGATCACTAGCACCAGCGGGTAGCCCCAGGGCCAGCCCAGCTCGGGCATGTGCTTGAAGTTCATGCCGTAGATGCCGGCCAGGAAGGTCAGGGGCATGAAAATGGTGGCGATGATCGTCAGCACCTTCATCACCTGGTTCATGCGGTTGCTGACCGAGGAGAGGTAGATATCGAGCATGCTGGACAGCATCTCACGGTAGGACTCGATGCTGTCGACGATATGGATGGCATGGTCGTAGATATCGCGCAGGAAGATCTTGGTCGCCGGCTGGATCAAATCCGATTCGCTCTTTTCCAGCTTGCTGACGACCTCGCGCAGCGGCCAGGCCGACTTGCGCAGGAAGATCATCTCGTGCTTGAGGCGGTGGATCTGCCGCAGGGTGTCCGGCCGGGGATTGCCGACCAGTTCTTCCTCAAGCGTCTCGATGCGCTCGGCGAACTTTTCCAGGATGACGAAATAGTGGTCGATGATGGTGTCGAGCAGGGAATAGGCCAGGTAGTCCGGCCCCAGGCGGCGCATGCGCCCCTTGCCGTTGCGGATGCGCTCGCGCAGGGGTTCGAAGAGGTCGCCCTCGCGCCCTTCCTGGAGCGAGATCACGAAGTTGCGGCCGAAAACGATGCTGACCTGCTCGGATACGATCTCCAGGCTGGCCGGGTCGAAATCGAGCATCTTGAGGACGACGTAGATATAGTCATCCATATCATCGGACTTGGGACGCTGGTCGGTGTTGAGAATGTCCTCGAGGATCAGCGGGTGCAGTCCATAGCAGCGGCCCAGTCCCTCCAGCAGGCCGACATCCTGCAGCCCCTCGATATCGATCCAGGTCACCGTCTCGCTGTCACGGAAGGAAAGGCATTCGTCCAGGCGGGCCCGGTTCTTTTCCCGCACTCCCTGCTCGTCGAAATCAAGAATGCGCACGCGGCTTTCGCTGACCTTCTGCGTGCCGACATGGACCAGGACCCCCGGCGGCAGCCCCGCCTTAGCCGACCTCTTTTTTACTTTTTCGACCATGTCGCCGCCAGGTGCTTGGCGTAGATGACCTTGTCGTCGCCGGCGGCGTAGAAATCCTTCAGAACCGCTGCCTCACGGTATCCGCAGCGCAGGTAGAATTCCCTTGTCGGCAGATATTTTTCCCGTCCCGACGTCTCCACCCAGATGGCGCGCCCGCCCAGGCCGGCGATGCGCCGCTCGGCCTCGCCCAGCAGCCGGCCGCCGATGCCGATGCCGCGGCCGCTTTCGTGCACGGCGATCCAGTACAGGTCGAAGCTGCCCGCGGTGCAGGGGATCTCTCCGTAACAGCAATACCCCGCGGTACGGCCCGCCTGCTCGGCGAAGAGAAAGAGGTAGCCGCTATCCGTCCCCTTTTCCAGCCTCTCCTCCACCAGTTCCACCGCCACGGCGACCTCGTAGTCATGGAAGAACCCGGTCGAGGTCACGATCCCGCGAACGACGGCGGCATCTTCGGGCCGCACCTGCTCGCGGAATGTCAGTTTCTCATCTCCGCTCATCCGCACCTCCCTCCTGCGGCCGGGTACCGTCCCGCCGCGCCAGGCAATCCTCGACGATCCGTTCCACCATGGCGGTGAACGTCAGTCCGGCGCGCGCAGCGGCGGCAAAAAAGCCGCCGTCGGGCGCCAGGCAGGGATTGGCGTTGATCTCCAGCACCCAGGGACGCCCGCCGGCATCGACGCGGAAGTCGACCCGGGCGTAGCCCGCCAGGCCGAAGCTCTCCCAGCAGCGGCGGGAAAAGGCCTGCAGCTCAGCGACCAGCGGCTGGTCGGCGGCCGGCAGGTCGAAGCCGCGCTGGGTATGGGTGTACTCAAAGGAGTCCTCTTCCCATTTCGCGCGGAAATCGACGATGCGCAGCTTGCCCTGCGGGTAATCGACGAAGCGCATCTCGGCCGCGGGCAGGCACTCCCCGGCCAGGAGCGCCTGATTGAACTCGCGCCCCTCGATGTAGCGCTCGGCGAAGAACCCCCCGCGGCGGTCCTTGCGCTGCAGCTGCCCGCGCAGTTCGCTGGCGCTTTCGGCACTCACGACCGAATCGTCGCCGAACCAGTTGGAGGCGTGCTCCCAGGCCGACTTCAGCAGGTAGGTTCCCGCCCCCGACCAGGGGGCGTCATGAATTGGCGCCGCTTCCATCCAGGGCGGGGTCGGGACGCCGGCCTGCTGGAAAAGCCTCTTGCTCAGGACCTTGTTGGAGGTGATGAAGATCGCCTCCTGGCCGCTGCCGGTGTAGGGCAGGCCGAGATGGTCCAGCAGCGCCGGCGCCAGGTGGATGAGCCGGCCGTCGCCCGCCACCGTCTCCACCAGGTTGAAGACGAAGAGCGGCTCGGCCCGGCGCAGGGCGCGCAGCGCCGCGTCGACATCGAGGGAAAAGGGGATGACCCGCACCCGGTAACCCAGCTCGGCCAGGGAGCGGCGCACCGCCTCGGCCTGGACCAGGACATCCAGTTCGTCCTTGGGCGAATCGGGGCCGACCTGGTTGTGCAGGATGACCGCGTTCTTTTTTTTCACCGGGGCAGCCTCCTGGAGGCGGAGGCCATGATGCGGGCGATCAGTTCCGTGAAGGGGATGCCCTGCAGGCGGCAGATGATCGGCAAATCGGAGTGGCTGGGGTTCAGGCCGGCCAACGGGTTCACCTCGATGAAGTTGACGGCCCCGTCGCCGTCCATCTTGACGTCGACGCGGCCGCCGTCGAGGCAGCCCAGCCCGCGCCAGGCGCGCAGCGCCACCGCGGCGCAGGCGGCGGCATCCGCGTCCGCCGCCAGGGCGTAGCGCACCTTTTCCTCGTACTGCTCCTTGTTGATGTAGGAATAGGCGTGGGCCTCGGCCCCGGCGTTGAGCATGACCTCCATGACCCCGATCGCTTCGGCTTCGGCGCCGCTGCCCGTGATGCCCACGGTGAACTCGCGGCCGGGCAGATAGGTCTCCACCAGCACCGGCTGCTTGAATCGATCGAGCAGGCCGAGACACACGGCGGCCAGTTGCCCGCGGGAATCGATCTTGGAGCGGGCGTCGATGCCCTTGCCCGTGCCTTCGGCCAGAGGCTTGGCGAAGAGGGGCAAGGGCAGGTCGACGGCGGCGATGTCGGCGGCATTCTCGACCACGGCGAAGTCGGGGGTGGGAACGCCGAACGAACGCACCAGCGTCTTGGTCATCCCCTTGTCCAGGGTCAGGGCCAGGACCAGCGGCCCCGAGAACGTGTAGGGGATCTCATAGGCATCGAGCAGGGCCGGCACCTGGGCTTCGCGGCCCGTCCCGAACATGCCCTCGCAGATGTTGAAGACCATGTCCCAGCGCTCGCCGGCGGCCAGCCGGCCGACCAGGCTCTTGATATGGCCGATGCGCTGCGTCTCATGTCCCAGGCCCTGCAGCGCCTTTTCGATGCCCTCGATGGTGTCGGGCTTGTCGAACTCCGCCGTCTCTTCGTGGCCGTAGCCGGCAGCGATATAATCCTGGCGGAGATCATAGGTCATGCCGATGATCATGCTGATTTCTCCACTTCATGCGCTCGTGGCGATTGTAAACTCTTGGCGAGGGATAAGCAAGCGGGACGCGGCCGGACGCGGCGATCAGGAATCCGCGGGGGCATCACCGGCGCACTCGGCGTCGGGGTAGCGGTATATCTGCTTCTGGTAGTTGCGCAGCAACACGTCGCCTTCATTGCGTCCCTGGTAGTAATCGGGAAGCAGCGGGATCTTGCCGCCGCCGCCCGGGGCATCGACGACATAATGCGGCACGGCGTAGCCGCTGGTATGGCCGCGCAGGCCCTCGATGATCTCGATGCCCTTCGCCACCGGCGTCCGGAAATGCGAGGAGCCGAGGATGGGGTCGCACTGGTACAGGTAATAGGGACGGACGCGGATCTTCAGCAGCTCATGCACCAGTTTTTTCATGACCGGCACCGAATCGTTGACGCCTTTCAGCAGGACGGTCTGGCTGCCCAGGGGGATGCCGGCGTCGGCCAGGCGCTCGCAGGCCTGCGCCGTCTCGGGCGTGATCTCGTCCGGGTGGGTGAAATGGATGCTCATCCACAGCGGCCGGAAACGCTTCAGCACGTTGATCAGCGCCTGGGTGATGCGCTGCGGCAGGACCACCGGCACCTTGGAGCCGATGCGCACGAACTCGACGTGCGGGATGCGGCTGAGGCGGGTCAGCAGGTATTCCAGGCTCTTGTCGGGCAGGGTGAGCGGGTCGCCGCCGGAAAGCAGCACGTCGCGCACATCGGGATTCATCTCGATGTAGGCCAGGGCGCGGTCCCACTGGTCGCGGTTGAGGTGGCGCTTGTTCTGATCGCCGACCAGCCGCGAGCGGGTGCAGTAGCGGCAGTAGCTCGAGCAGAAGCCGGTGACCAGGAAGAGCACGCGGTCGGGATACCGGTGCACCAGCCCCGGCACGCGGCTGTGGGTGTCCTCGCCCAGCGGGTCGGCGGCCTCGCCGCAGGAGATGAGCTGCTCGGCGCCGACCGGCACGACGCAGCGGCGCAGGGGCTGCAGGGGATCGGCGGGGTCGAGCAGGCTGGCGTAATACGGGGTGATGCGCAGCGGCAGGTTGCCGCTGTCGACCGCCATGGCGCGCGTCTCGTCGTCGGAAAGCTGCAGGACCTTCTGCAGCGCCTGCAGGCTGGTGATGCTGTTGCGCAGCTGCCATTCCCAGCTGCTCCAGTCGGCCGTCGTGGCCAACGGGAAATACTTCCTCTGGAACTGCAGCGAGCGCGCTCCGATCTTCAGGAACGTCTTGTCGGGTTTGGAATTCGGGAATTGGATGAGTTCAGGGAACAGTAACGACGGTGCGGTATGGTGGCTTTCCTCCACAGCCGCCGTGCTTGGAGGCTCGGCCTCCTCACCGGGAGCTTCGGTTTCCTTGACCGCGATTGCCTGTATAGCTCTTTTCAATTGGTGTTCCTCCCACTTATCAGATGCGAATATAGTGCAATTTTTCGGGTGTGTCAATAGAAAAAATAAAAATTGCCTGAACGGGCCCGGAACCGGGAAGCCGCTCAGCCGCCGCAGGTCTCCCCGGTGACCATGAAGATGATGCGCTCGCAGATGTTGGTCACGCGGTCGGCGATGCGCTCCAGGTTGTGGCTGACCCAGATCAGGTAGACGGCGCGGGTGATGGTCCGGGGATCCTCCATCATGTAGGTCAGCAATTCGCGGAAGATCTGCTCGTAGAGCGCGTCGATCTCGTCGTCCGTTTCCATGATGGCCCTGGCCGCATCCACGTCCTGGCGGATGAAGGCGCTCAGGCTTTTGCGGATCATCTCGGCGGTTTTTTCGGCCATGCGCGGGATATCGATCAGCGGCTTGAGCAGCGGCGTCTGGTCGTGCATGACCACGATCCTGGCGATGCCCTTGGCATGGTCGGCCATGCGCTCCAGGTTGGTGATCAGGTCCATGAAGGAGACGATCTCGCGCAAATCGCCGGCCACCGGCTGCTGGGTGGCGAAGAGCTGCAGGCACTGGTTCTCGATCTGCCAGCGCTTGCAGTTGATCGCGTCATCGGCGGCGATGATGCGCTCGGCTTCGGCCTTGTCGACATGCTTCAGCGCCTGGACGGAGCGCTCGATGGCGGCGACGACCATTTCGCCCATCTCCGCCAATTCGTGCTCCACTCCGCGCAGCAGGTTCTGAAAATGCTCTCTGGCCATGGTGTCCTCCCGGCGTCAGCCGAAGCGGCCGCTGATGTAGTTCTCGGTCAGCTCCTGCCGCGGGTGGGTGAAGATCCTCGCCGTCTCGTCGAACTCGATCAGCTTGCCCAGGTACATGAAGCCGGCATGGTCCGAAACCCGCGCCGCCTGCTGCATGTTGTGGGTGACGATGACGATGGTGTAGTCGCGCTTCAGCTTGCGCATCAGGTCCTCGATGTGCAGGGTGGCGATGGGGTCCAGTGCGGAGCAGGGCTCATCCATCAGCAGCACCTGCGGCTTCAGCGGCAGGACGCGGGCGATGCACAGGCGCTGCTGCTGCTCCAGCGACAGGCTCAGTGCCGAATGGTGCAGCTTGTCCTTGAGGTCGTCCCAGAGCAGCACGTCGCGCAGCGCCTGTTCCACGACCATGCCGTACTCGCGGCGATTGGCCAGCCGGTGCACGGCCAGGCCGAAGGCGATGTTGTCATACACCGAAAGCGGAAACGGGTTGGGGCGCTGGAAGACCATGCCCACCTTTTCGCGCAGGCGCAGCAGGTCGGTGCCGGGAGCGTAGATGTCCTCGTCGTCGATCCGCACATGTCCCGCGACGCGCACGCCGTCGATCAGGTCGTTCATGCGGTTGAACACCCTCAGCAGCGTGCTCTTGCCGCAGCCGCTGGGGCCGATCAGGGCGGTCACCTGGCGCGCCGGCACCTGCAGGTCGACGGCGGTCAGGGCCTGGAAATCGCCGTAGAACAGGTCAAGGCCCCGGGTCTCGATGCAGAAGCCGCCCATGCTCATCCGAACTTGCCGGTGATATAGTCGCTGGTGCGGCTGTCACCCGGCGTCGTGAACATCGTGCTCGTCGCGCTCACTTCGACCATCTCCCCCATCAGGAAAAAGGCGGTGCGGTCGCCGACGCGGGCCGCCTGGGCCACGTTGTTGGTCACCAGCACGATGGTGTACTTCTCCTTCAGGACCAGCAGGGTCTCCTCGATGCGCGCCGTGGAGATCGGGTCCAGCCCCGATGTCGGCTCGTCAAAGAGCAGGACATCGGGCTGGCCGGCGAGAATGCGCGCCATGCACAGGCGCTGCTGCTGCCCGCCGGAAAGGTTCATCGCCGGCGTGCGCAGGCGATCCTTCACCTCCTCCCAAAGGTACGACTCGCGCAGGCTCCGTTCCACCGCCGCGTCCAGCGCCTTCGCGTCGCGAACGCCCTGCATGCGCAGGCCGTAGACGACGTTCTCGTAGATGGAGATGGGCAGGGGCAGCGGCAGGGCGAAGACGATGCCCACCTTGCGCCGCAGCGCCTCCACCTCCATGCCGGCGCGGATGTCGATCCCGTCCAGGCGGATCCCGCCGCTGACGCGGCTGCGGGGTTCCAGGTCGATCAGGCGGTTCAGGGAATTGAGGAAGGTGGATTTTCCCGAGTTTGCCGGGCCGATGACGGTGAAAACTTCATGGGCGGCGATCTCCAGGTTCAGGTCGCGCAGGGCGCACAGGCTTCCGTAATGGACGCGCAGCCCCTGGATGGAGAACTTCGCCGCCCGGGTCACCATTTTTTCCTCGCCCGGAACCGCGAGCGCAGGATGATGGCCGCCAGGTTCAGCAGCAGCACCAGCGTCAGCAGCACCAGCGCCGTGCCGTAGCGCACGTTCTCGGGAACGCCCGGTACCTGGGTGGAGATGACGTAGAGATGGTAGGGCAGGGCCATGGTCTGGTCAAAGACCGATTGCGGCAGGCGCGGCAGGTAGAAGGCGGCCACCGTGAACAGGATGGGGGCGGTCTCGCCGGCGGCGCGCCCCAGGCCCAGGATCATGCCGGTCATGATGCCGGGCAGCGCATGGGGCAGCACCGAGTGGCGGATGGTCTGCCAGCGGCTGGCGCCCAGCGACAGGCTGACGGTGCGGAAATGCCGGGGCACGCTCTCCAGAGCCTCGCGCGCCGAGGTGATGATCACCGGCAGGATCATGATGCCCAGCGTCAGCGCCCCGGAAAGGATGGAGGCGCCGAAGCCGAAAAAGATGACGAAGATGCCCAGGCCGAAGAGGCCGTAAACCACCGACGGCACGCCGGCCAGGTTGACGATGG
>CAZLSH010000041.1:9101-17665 GCA_964562095.1 uncultured Clostridia bacterium
CGCGAGAAGCGGTTGTTGCCCGAATACTCGACCAGGTAGACGGCGGCCGCCACGCCCAGCGGCACGGCGAAGAGGACCGCGCCCAGGACCAGGTAGAGCGTGCCCAGGATGGCCGGCAGGATGCCGCCGGCGCTCATGCCGTCCCGGGGCATGGAAAAGAGGAATTCCCAGCTGATGGCGCTGGCTCCCTTGGCGACGATGATCGCCAGGATGACCACCACCGGCAGCACCACCACCAGGGTGGCCAGGAACAGCAGCGCGAAGGCGATCCGTTGCCAGAGGCGCGGGCTCATGGGGCTATTGGCGCGAGCGGTGCAGGTACAGGTCCGCCACGCCGTTGATCAGGAAGGTGATGATGAACAGCACGATGCCGATGGCGAACAGGGCGGCGTAGTGCGCCCCGCCCTGCACCGACTCGCCCATTTCGGCGGCGATGGTGGCGGTCAGGGTGCGCACCGGCTGCAGGATGCTGCGGGGGATGATGGCGGCGTTGCCGGTGACCATCATCACGGCCATGGTCTCGCCGATGACCCGGCCGATGCCCAGCATGACGGCGGCGACCATGCCCGGCCGGGCGGCGCGGGCCACGATGCGCCAGGTGGTCTGCCATTTCGTGGCCCCCATGGCGATGGCCGCCTCGCGGTACTGCCGCGGCACGGCGGTGATGGCGTCCTCGGCGATGGAAACGATGGTGGGCATGGCCATGAAGGCCAGCGTCACCGAGCCGGTGAGGGCGGTCAGCCCGGTGGGGATGTGGAACAGGTTCTTGATCCAGGGGCCGAGGGTGATCATGCCGATGAAGCCGATGACCACCGAGGGGATGGCCGCCAGCAGCTCAATGCCGGCCTTCAGGCCTTCCTTCAGCCGCCCGGGGGCGATTTCGGCGATGAACAGGGCGGCGGCGAGGCCGATGGGCACCGCGATGGCGGCGGCGCCCAGCGTCACCAGCAGCGAGCCGAGGATCAGCGGCAGGATGCCGAAGCGCGGGGGCGTGGAGATCGGGTACCAGTTCTTGCCCAGCAGGAAATCCAATACGCTTTCGCCGCGGAACAGGGACAGGCCCTCGCGCAGCAGGAAGAGGAAAATGAGCGCGACGAAAACGACGGAAAAAATGCCGCTGAGCAGGATGGCCTTCTCGATCCACCACTCCTTCAGTTTACGCAGCCGTGCGGACGACATCGGGCCTCAGTTCTTTTTCACCGGCACGAAATCGATCTTGACCACGAGCTGCTGTCCCTCGGGACCGAGGACGAAGTCGAGGAAATCGGCCACCAGACCCCGGGGCTCTTCGCGGGTGACCATCAGCAGCGGGCGCGAGATCGGGTAAGCCTGGCTGATCACGTTTTCGATTGAAGGCTCAACGGCCGGCGAGGCATTGTCCCTGGCCACGGCCAGGGCCTTTCCCCCCGGCGAGATGTAGCCCATGCCGTAATAGCCGATGGCGCCGGGATTCTGCGCCACTTCGTCGGCGATGGCCTGGGAACTGGGCAGCATCAGGGCGTTGGCGGCGAACTCCACCCGGCTGTCCCGCTGGTTGCCGCGCAGCACGTGCTCCTTGAAATAGACGTGGGTGCCGGAGTTGACCTCGCGCGACAGGACCACGATGGGCAGGTCGGCGCCGCCGATCTCTTTCCAATTGCTGACCGTGCCCGAGAAAACGGCGGCCAGCTGGTCCATGGTCAGCTTGGACAGCGGATTGGCCGGATGGACCACCACGGCCAGCCCGTCCAGGGCGACGGTGATCTGCCGGGGATCCAGGCCCTTCTGCCGGGCCATGGCGAGTTCCTCCGGCTTGAGCTCGCGCGACAGCTCGGCGATGTCGCAGGTTTTGGAGAGCAGGGCGGCGATGCCGGTTCCCGAGCCGCCGCCGGTGACGGCCACCGAGACCTCAGGGCGCAGCTTCATGAATTCCTCGGCCCAGGCCTGGCCCAGGTTGACCATGGTGTCGGAGCCCTTGATCTGCAGCGAATTGGCCTGCCGCGAGCCGCGGCTGCAGGCATTCAAGGCCAGGATGAAAAGCAGGCTGCACCCCGCTGCAAGCAGTATGCGGATCGTTTTCGTCATTGCTTCCTCCATGCAGCTATCGTATGCCCCAATTGTTAACAATAGGTTAAGATTTGGGGAATATTCGGTTAGCCGTCGTGTTCAAGGCATTCAGCCCGGCAAGTGCAGCAGCGAAACGGCGTACCAGCTGAGCGCAGCGATCAGGGCCGATCCGGGAATGGTGAAGACCCAGGCCCAGACGATGCGCACCGCCAGTCCCCAGCGGATCGCCGACAGGCGCGTGGTGGCGCCCACGCCGATAATGGCGCCGGTGATGGTGTGGGTGGTGGAAACAGGGACCCCGAGAAAGGTCGAGAACAGGATGGAGAAGGCCGCGGCCGTCTCGGCGCTGAAGCCGTGCACCGGCTTGAGCTTGGTGATCTTCATGCCCATGGTCTCAATGACCTTCCAGCCGCCGGTCAGGGTGCCCAGGGAGATGGCCATATAGCAGCTGATGACCACCCAGAAGGGCACATAGAAAGCACCTCCCAGGTGACCCGTGGAGAAAAGCAGCATGGCGATGATGCCCATGGTCTTCTGAGCGTCGTTGGTGCCGTGGCCCAGGCTGTAAAGCGCCGCCGAGAGAAGCTGCAGCCGGCGGAACCAGCGGTCGACCGTCTGCGGCGAGCGCTTGCGGCAGGCCCACAGGACGGCGATCATGATGATGTAACCGAGCATCAGCCCGATCAGCGGTGCCACGACGATAAAGACGGATATCTTCAGCAGGCCGGGCAGGATCAGTGATTGGAAACCGCTTTTGGCCACGGCGGCGCCGATCAGCCCCCCGACCAGGGCATGCGAAACGCTGATAGGGAAGCCGAAATGGGTGCACAGGTAGGACCAGGTGATGGCGCCGATCAGGGCGGCCAGGATCATGAGCGCCGAAACGGCCTGGGCGTCGATGATCCCCTTGCCGATGGTGTTGGCCACGTGCACGCCGAAAATAGCGGCGGCGGCGAAGTTGAAGAAAGCGGCCCAAAGGACCGCCTGGCGCGGCGACAGGACGCGGGTGGAAACGATGGTGGCCACCGAGTTGGCGGCGTCGTTCATGCCGTTGATGAAATCGAAGAGCAGGGCCAGGAGGACGATGACGACGACCAGTATCATCATGATGGCGTTGCGCTCAGGCGTTTTCCAGGACGATGCCCTCGGTGATGTCGGCCACGTCCTCGCAGCGGTCGGTGGCGCGCTCGATGTACTCCAGGATGTCCTTCCATTTGATCAGCTCGAAAGGGTCCTTCTCCTCGCGGAAGAGGCGGGCCAGCGTGCTGCGGCGGATATAGTCGGCCTGGTCCTCCAGGCGGTTGATCTCCACGGTGAGTTCCATGATGCGCGCCGTTTTCTTCATGTTGGGCAGCAGGCCGACCATCTCCTTGACCAGCTTGACGCTTTCCAGCAGCACGTAACTCAGCTCCCTGGCTTCGCGCGGCACCTGGCAGGGGCGGTAGAGGTCGATGCGCGAGCTGGCGGCTTCGGCCAGGTCGAGGATGTCGTCCAGGCGCACGGCCAGCTGGTGGATGTCCTCGCGCTCGATCGGCGTGATGAAGGTCTTGTGCAGGTGCGACATGACGCTGTGCACCAGCTGGTCGGTCTGGTGCTCAAGCGATTTCAGGCTGACGGCATGCTCGTTGTAGCGCTCGCATTCATCCAGCATCCTGACCAGGATCTCCACCCCCTCGACCATGTTGGCGCTGATCTGGCCGAAGAGCCCGTAAAAGACGTCGTTTTTCGGCACCAGGGATTTGAACATCGTGCAGCTCCTTGGTTTTGCGGATTGCCCGGCGGACGGGCCGGGCGGAAGCGAAATGGTAGCACACAGCTTGCTGCTTGTCAAAACGAACCCACGTGATTCGTGAGTCGTGATTCGTGATTCGAGGCGGCAACGGTCGACCAAATGCCTTTCTTTCTCGAATTACGATTTACGAATCACGAATGACGGATTGCCCATTAAGATATCTTTTCAGCTCGGGGAAGAATTTGTGATTGGCCCCGGGGAACGGATAGCGGTCAAGGTCATGGACTTTCACCCAGGCATGGGGCTGCCCGCTGCGGATCCGGCCAGCACCCGGTCGGCAGATGAAAACATAAAGATGGACCTTGAAATGGGAATAGGCGTGGCGCACCTCGGCCAGCTTGGCCAGGATATCGACCCGGGCGCCCAGTTCCTCGCGGCATTCACGGACGACCGCGTTTTCCGGTTTCTCCCCCGGGCGGCACTTGCCGCCGGGAAACTCCCAGAGCCCTCCCAGGTGCCCCGTTTCGGGGCGCTGCTGGATGAAGATCCTCCCGTTGCGCAGGATTACGGCCAGCGCCGCACTGTACTCGGGCACGGCCCGCTTCCGGCTGCGGAACGGAAGCGAAGCGATCCGGCCCTGAAGAAAGGCGAAGCAATCCCGGCGCAGGGGGCATGAGCGGCAGTAAGGATCCCGCGGCCGGCAGACCAACGCCCCCAGCTCCATCATGGCTTCGTTGAAGCAGCCGGGAGAATTTTCCGGAATGACGCCCGTTAAAAAGGAACGGACCTGCTTCCTTGTCGTCGCCGATCGCGTGTCGCCGCCGATCCCCTGCCAGCGGCAGACGACGCGCAGCACGTTGCCGTCGATCACCGGCAGGACCAGGCCGCGGCCGATGCTGAGCACGGCGGCGGCGATGTACTCCCCCACCCCGGGCAAGGCTCGGAAATTCGCGACCGTGCGGGGAATGCGTCCATGAAAAGCATCGCGGACCCGGCGCGCCGCCCGCCAGAGATTGCGGGCCCGGGAATAGTACCCCAGCCCTTCCCAGGACTTGAGCACGTCCTGCAGCGGCGCGGCGGCCAGTTGCTTCAGGGTCGGATAGCGCCGCAGAAATTCCCGGTAATACGGGATGACCGTCTCCACTTGCGTCTGCTGCAGCATGACCTCCGAGACCCATATGGCATAGAGGTCGCTGCGCCGGCGCCAGGGCAAATCGCGGCGGCAGCGTGCGAACCAGCACAGCAACCGCCGAACCGGCATCCCGTTCATCCCGGCGGCCCGTTGTCAGCGCCGTTTCAGGCGCTTTTCGATCTCTTCCAGGGTCAGGGTGACGATGATCGGGCGGCGGTGAGGGCAGAAATCGGGATTGGCGCAGGCGAACAGGTCGCGGACCAGGGCGCGCATCTCGTCGGCATGCAGGCGCTGGTTGACCTTGACGGCGTCGTGGCAGGCCAGCGAGGCCAGCAGGCGCTCCCGGCCGTCGCCGCCGCCGGCCAATGGCTCGCGCAGTGCGGCGCGCAGGCTCTCGCGGATGCGCCCCTCGCTGAGGAATTGCGGGAATGCCTTGATCTCGACGGCGGAACCGCTCAGGCGGCGGAGCTCAAAGCCGGCCTGGCGCAGAAGCTCCATGCGGGCATCGTCGAGGGCCGCCTGCTCGGCGGGGCTGAGATCGATCAGCAGCGGGAAAAGGGCCTGGGCCGCCGGAACGCTGTCGGAAGCGCAGCCGGCCTGCAAGCGCTCGAACAGCACGCGCTCGCGGGCGTTGTGCTGGTCGATGATCAGGAGCTCGCCGTTCTTCTCGACCACGATGTACGAGTCGCGGTACTGGCCCAGGACGCGGAAATCCTCCCCCTCGGGGACTGGTTCCGCGTACAATAATTTTGAGTCCCCGCCCGTCAGTGCCGTGGAGATCATGACCGGCATGGCGCTACCCTGCGCCATGCCGGCCGGGTCTTGGATTGCGCAGGCCTCGGGGCGCAGCCTGCCGCCCAGGGCGGCGTCAATCGCCTGCTGCACGAGCTGGTAGACGCGCTGGGCATCCAGGAAACGGATCTCCAGCTTCATGGGATGGATATTGACGTCGATCTGGTCGGGCGGGACAACGAGGTCGAGCACGCCGGCCGGGCTGAGCGATTTCTCCAGGAACGGCTGCAGGGTGTTGTTGAACGCCGCCTGCAGGGTCTTCTCCCGCACCGGCCGGCCGTTGACCGTGAAGAACTGCCGGTTCCTGCCGCGGACGCCTCCCAGGGGACCCGAGACGAAGCCCGTCAGCCGGCAGGGACCGGAAACGAACTCCAGCGGCAGCAGCCCGTCCAGGAACTCCTTGCCGAATACCTGGTAGATGCGATCGGCCAGCGCCGTTGCCGCGGGGTAGTGGAAGACGGTGCGGCGGTTGTGCTTCAGGGTGAAGGCGATGCCGGGGCGGGCCAGGGCGATCGTCTCCATGAAGGCGCTGACCTGGCGCAACTCGCCCTGGTCGCTCTTCATGAACTTGCGGCGCACGGGGAAATTGGCGAACAGCCGGCGGACGGCAATGGCCGTGCCCCGGCGGCGCGCGGCCTGGACCTTTTCGGCCAGGGCGCCGTCGCGGAAGGAGCAGTGCCAGCCGCGCCCCTGGTCGTTGTCGGCCGTCTCCAGGTCGATGTCGGCCACTTCGCGGATCGAGGGCAGGGCCTCGCCGCGAAAGCCCAGGGACTGCAGGCGGTCCAGGTCCTCCAGCTCGGCCAGCTTGGACGTGCTGTGGCGCTGGAACGCGATCTCGATGTCGTCGGCGGCGAAGCCGCCGCCGTCGTCCTCGACCCGCACCAGTTCCTTGCCGCCGGCGCTCAATTCGACCGCGATGGCCCCGGCGCCGGCGTCGATGGCGTTTTCCACCAGTTCCTTGACCACGGAGAGCGGGCGCTCGATCACCTCGCCGGCGGCGATCTTGCGGTACACGCTCTCGGCCAGGACCTTTACATTGCCCAAAATTGCTCTCCACGTCCGGCTTTGCGGCCGGCAGCCTGGGAAAATATCATAAAGCGGCAGGATTTGCAATGAGCGGCTGCCGAAAGGTTCGACGTTCGAAGTTCCAGGTTCCACATTCCATGATCCTCGTTCCACGTTCCATGTTCGATGTTGAAAGGCACTGTTGAAGCGTTGACGAGTTGAAGGGTTGAAGCGTTACGGCATTGCTTTCAGGAAATGCCTTTGCCGGACTCATGAACCCTGGAACCATTTTTCTCTGAATGAGGGCTTAAAATCGCTGAACATCGAACGTCGAACCTCGAACTTCGAACTTCTTTTTGGCCTTCCCCCCGTTCCCGGCATTCGTTGACAGCACAGCCCGAACAAAATATAATGAAATCATGGAATCGGAAGCATTGAAGATCTATAAATACGGCGACCAGGTCCTGAAAGAGAGGGCCGGGGACATCCGGAACATCGATCAGCGCGTCGTCGACCTGGCCGCCGCCATGACGCGGACCATGCATGCGGCCCCGGGCATCGGCCTGGCCGCCCCGCAAGTGGGAGAATCGCTGCGCCTAATCACCGTAGACCTGTCGGTGGGAGAGAATCCCGAGGAGCTGCTGGTGGTCGTCAACCCATGCATCATCGAGAGCGAGGGCCACGAGACCGGCGAGGAGGGTTGCCTGTCGGTTCCCGGCTATTCCCTGGCCATCCGCCGCCACACCCGCCTGCTGCTCGCGGGCATTCTGCTCGACGGCAGCGAGCTGCGCGCCGAGTTCGAAGGCCTCAAGGCGCGCGTCCTGCAGCACGAGATCGACCACATCGACGGTTTCACGATCGTCGACCGCATTTCCACCCTGAAGCGCTCCCTGATCCGCAAGGAGATCAGCCAAAAGAGGAAAAGTGGCGAATGGTGACGTGGTTTTTTTCGGCACCAGCGCCATCGGCCTGCCCATCGCCAGGGAACTGAGCAAGGCCTTCCGCCTGAAACTGGTGGTTACCCAGCCCGATCGCCGCGGCGGCCGTCACCGCCAGCTGCTCGTGCCCGCCGTCAAGCAATTCGCCCTGGAGAACCAGCTGCCGCTGCTGCAGCCGCCCGACCTGCGCGAGCCCGAACTGGAACTCGCCCTGCGCCGCATCGCCCCGGACATCGCCGTCGTCGTGTCCTACGGGCAGTTCATCCCCAGGGACATCCGCGACCTGCCACGGTTCCGCTCGGTCAATATTCACTTTTCGCTGCTGCCGGCCTACCGCGGCGCCGCCCCGGTGCAGCGGGCCATCCAGAACGGCGAAAGCCGCAGCGGCATCACCATTTTCCAGCTGAGCGGCCGCCTGGACGCCGGCCCGGTCTGGTCACGCGAGGAGATCGCCATCCGCCCCGACGACACCAGCGCCACCTACCAGCAGCGCCTGGGCGAGCGGGCGGCCCCCCTGCTGCGCCGCACCCTGGAGCAGATCTTCGCCGGGACGATCCAGGCCGTCCCCCAGGATGATGCCCTGGCCAGCCCGGCCCCGGCCCTGGAAAAGAAGGAAGGCCGCGCCAACTGGCAGCTGCCCGCCCGCAGGCTCTACGACACGCTGCGGGCGTTCACTCCCTGGCCGGGATTGTTCTTCCAGATGGAACAGCAGCAGGTCAAGGTCCTGGCCGCCGCCGTTTCCCAGCGCGAGCATCGGTCGCAGCCGGGCGCTGTCCTGGCTCTCGCCCCGGGCGGGATGCAGGTCGCCTGCGGTCTGGGGACGATCCTGGAGATCAGCGCCATCCAGCCCGAGGGCAAAAAGTCCATGAGCCCCTGGCAGTTCTCCCTGGGCCATCGCATCCCCGCGAGGCTGTCTTGA
>CAZLSH010000041.1:17675-19173 GCA_964562095.1 uncultured Clostridia bacterium
TTGAATTTCCTCGCCCCGGCCGCCGGCCTGCTGCTCGACTATTTCCGCGAGCCGCAGGCCAACCTCAGGCTGCTGCTGACCCGCTTCCTGCGCGACTATGCCGCCGGCGACAAGAACGCCCTGACGCGCACGGTATACGGGGTGGTGCGCAAGGACATCGCCCTGGAATACGCCATCAACCTGTTCCTGAAGCAAAAGGGGCAGCCGCCGCCCCTGCCCACCTACGTGCTGCTGAAGATCGCCGTCTTCCTGCTGCTCTATTCCGATTCCTACCCGGAGTACGCGGTGGTGAACGAGGCGGTGAACGCCGCCGCCAAAAAAGAAAAGCCTTTCGTCAACGCCGTGCTGCGCCAGCTGCTGCGCCGCAAACAGGAGGTGCGCGCCCGCATCGAACAAGGGGACGACCCCGCGTTGGCATTCGCCATTTCGCCGCTGCTGTTCGCCTCCCTGAAGCGGATCGGCGCCGCCGCCACGGCCGACCTGGAGTACCTCGACCGCGAGCCCGCCTTCCATCTGCGCTTTCACCCCGGGCGCATGACTCTGGAGGGGGCGCGCCGCGTTCTGGAAGCCGAGGGCATCCCCTGCCGCGAGCTGCCGGAACTGGGCTGCTTCGAGACCGGCGCGGCCGGCCTGGTGCTCGAGAAGCCGGGGCGCCTCGATGATTTCTATATCCAGAACTCGGGTTCCCAGGCCGTTGCCTTCGTGGCCGCCGCCCGGGCCGTCCGGGAAGTCTGCGACGCGGCCGCGGCTCCGGGCGGCAAGTCGCTGACCCTGGCCTGCCTGCGCCCCGAGCTGAAGATCAAGGCCAGCGACGTCAGCTCCCCGCGCCTGCGCCTGCTGGAGCAGAACATCCGCCGCCTGCGCCTGGAGAACATATCTCCCTTCCAGGCCGATATCCTGCAGTATCCCGCCGGCAACGAGACGGCCGACCTGGTCATTCTCGACGCCCCCTGCACCGCCAGCGGCACCCTGCGCAAGAATCCCGACCTGAAGAACAAGATCACCCCCGGGACGGTGCGGGCAAACGCCGGCCGGCAGAAGCTGCTGCTGGCCAGCCTGGCGGCGCGGTTCCCGCGCGCCCGCCTGCTCTACGCCGTATGCTCGTTCCTGGCCGAGGAAAGCGAGGAGGTGGTGGAAAAGGCGGCCGTCGCCCGCGGCCTCAGGCCCGAGCCCCTGGCGCCGTTGCTGCAGAAATACGGCTTCCGCATCCGTGAGGGAAAATTCGGGGTCTATCTGCTCCCTTCAGACCTGAACAATGACCTGTTCTATATATCCCTGTTGGAGCCAAAATAAACTGATTCGGGCAACGATCTTTCGTGACGCGTGACATGTGACGAGAAAGCAGGGAACTCGGCGCAAGGTTCAGGGCATAAGGTGGAAGTAAGGTATTTGTAGGACTCAAATTCCAAATTCCAAATCCCAAATCCCAAACAAGCACCAAATTCGAGATATTGTCAAATGTTGTGTACGAGGGATGATGTTTGTCATGCCGCATGCA
>CAZLSH010000042.1:0-8501 GCA_964562095.1 uncultured Clostridia bacterium
ATCATGCATCACGCATCACGCATCACGTATTCTGCGTCACGCTTCACAAAGGTCAGTCTTCTCCTCCCCCGAATCCCGAATCACGAATCACGAATCACGAATTACGAATCATGCATCATGAATTCTGCCCCGCGTATCATTGAAACCGATTTCCTCCGACCGCGACCTCGCTCACTTTTACCTTGAAATATTGACATTCCGTCCAAAAAGGAAATAGAATGCTCTCAGGGAGGACGCAATGGCATTCAAGAAGATCTCGGTCATCTGGCTGCTGATCACCGTGGTGTCGGCGGCACTTTTTTATTTCGTCAAGACCGTTTTCAAGGGGCACCCACTGTGGCCTTGGGCCTTTCCCTACCTCTACATCGGCATCCTGATCCTGTTCGCCCTGTATGTGCTGACCGCGAACAAGAAAGACTGACCCCAGCGGCGGGACTTTTCGCACCGGCCCCGGCCGGAACGCGCCGTATTGCGCGTACTTGACCATATTCCTTTTCCCCAGGTTGACAGCAGGAGAAAAACACTGTATTACTATGGCAATGAAATATGCGACCATTTTTATCTCATTTGTGGTCACAGCACTCCTGCTCGTGCTGCCGGCCCGATCGAGGAAGAACATGGACAGCGATCAAAAACTGACGAGCGAGGAGGAGCGGGTCATCGTGCAGCGCGGTACCGAGCACCCCTTCAGCGGGAAGTACCATGACTCCAGGGAGAAGGGCACCTACGTCTGCAAGCGCTGCGGCGCCCCCCTCTATCTTTCCACGGACAAGTTCGACTCAGGCTGCGGCTGGCCGAGCTTTGACGACGAGATCCCCGGCGCCGTCAGGCGGCGTCCCGACGGCATGCGCACCGAGATCGCTTGCGCCGCCTGTGACGCCCATCTGGGCCATGTCTTTTTCGGCGAAGACTTCACCGCCAAGAACACCCGCCACTGCGTCAACTCCATATCCATGAACTTCATTCCCGCCGACGGCAAAGGCACGAAGACGGCCGTCTTCGCCTCGGGCTGCTTCTGGGGAACGCAGCACCACCTGCAGCGGGCCGCTGGGGTTTTGACCACCACGGTCGGCTATACCGGCGGCCGAGTGCCCCGCCCCACCTACGAACAGGTGTGCAGCGGCGAGACCGGGCATGCCGAGGCGGTACGGGTCGTCTATGACCCATCCAGGGTCCGTTACGAAGATCTGGCCAAACTATACTTCGAAACCCACGACTTTACCCAGGTCGACCGCCAGGGGCCCGACATCGGCACCCAGTACCGCTCGGAAATATTCTTCCTGGACCAGGAACAGGAGCAGGCTGCCGAAAAGCTGATCGCCATTCTCCGCGCCAAGGGATTCCAGGTGGCCACGCGCCTCAGCCGCGCCGGGGATTTCTGGCCGGCCGAGGATTACCACCAGAATTACTATGCCAAGAAAGGCGGCACGCCCTACTGCCACGTCTACCGCCAGATTTTCTGAGCGATTCCGCGCTCTCGGGAGGCAGCCGCGAGCGGGTTAGCGGTGGAGCACGACTTCCTCGATCTGGCGCACCTGGTCGCGGTAGAGGTCCGTCACCCTCGTGCCGTAGTCGGCGATCAGCTGAATGATGTCGCGCGGGCTGTCGGGGCGGTCGGGGCCGTTGATGCGGTCGCCGGCGTCGCCCAGCCCCGGCAGGATGTAGGCTTTCTCGTTGAGCGCCGGGTCCATCCACAGGGTGTAGACCTCGGCCTCGGGCACGGCGCGCACGATGCGCAGCGCCCCCTTCAAGGTAGAGACCACATTGAAGAAGCGGATGGAGCGCGGAGCCACCCCCTGCGAGCGCAGGTACTGGATCACCGTCACCAGGCTGCCGCCGGTGGCGTTCATCGGATCGGCGAAGAACAGGTCGCGCCCCTGCAGCCCGTCCACGTGAAAATAGGAGCGCTTCAGGTCGAGGACGTACGCCATATCATTCTCGTGGCGGCTGTCGTCGCGGCTGATCTTGAACAGGGCGAAGGGGGTAACGGCATGGCGCGAGGAATACTCCTGGATCTCCTTGGCCACGATCATCGAGGGCAGCAGCGCCGCCCGCAGCATGACGCACATGACGCCGTTGCCGGTCATGGCGTCGATGTCGGGGATCTTGTGCACGGCGTAGTTGGCCTGCGGCACGGACACCGGCGTGCGCACGAACATCGGGTGGCGCTCGAGGCAGTGCGGGCCGGCGAAAGCCAGATTGAACAGCATTTCATAGGCGCGCTGGGTGTAGTAGACGAACTCGGGGTTGGCGGTGCGCTGGTCGCGCAGCTTGGCCACCAGGCGCGAGGCCTCGCCGTGGATGAACTCAGGCGTCTCCAGCGAAAAGACATGGATGCGCCTCTCAATGGCGACCACTTGCTGCAGGCGCTCGCCCAACTCGTTGAAGACCGCCAGCAGCCGGGCTTCGGCCCCGGCCCTGGCGCCGGCCCCGCCCCGCTCCAGGACGGCGAAGTCCTCCTGGGCGCGGCGGTAAAGCGCCTCCACCCCCGCGATGGCCCTGTTGTCATCGGCGGTCAGATAACCGTCCAGGTCGGCGGCCTGCAGCACGATCTTATCCATTTCGGTCCTCCTCGGGCGGCATCGGGCCCAGTATACCCCCGGGGAAAGGCCGAGGCAAGGGATCCAGGTCGGGGTGGCCGGCGGGTGGACTCAGTTCTGAAAAAAAAGGCGGACCGAAGTGGCCTTGAAAGTCAGGGTGACGCTGCTGCCCGCGGCCAGGCCCATCTGTTCGCAGGAGACGCGGGTGAGAAAGACGGTGAAAAGGACGCCGGAGCAGTCGACGCTCAAGGCGATGACCGCCCCCAGGTCGGCCAGGGTCAGGACGGTGCCGGGGAAGGAATTGCGCGCCGAGGAGGTGATCGGCCCCGGGGAAACGAGGATGTCTTCCGGACGGATCACGGCGGTCGCCTTGCCGGCAGTTCTCTCGCTGATGACCTCGATGGTCAGCGGTCCATCAAGCCGCGACCCCTGTGGGGTCAGCGGTCCATCAGGCCGCGACCCCTGTGGGGTCAGCGGTCCATCAAGCCGCGACCCCTGTGGGGTCAGCGGGCTGCAGTTCAGGACCGTGCCGCCGGCGCGGAGCGCCAGCGTGCCGCTGAGGATATTCTCGGCGGCGGAGAATTCGGCGATGTCCAGGGAAAGGGGCCGGCTGAGCACTTCGGCGGCCGAGCCGGCCTGCGCCAGCCGCCCCTGCTTGAGAAAAAAGACCCTTGCAGCCAGCAGCCGCGCCTGGATGAGGTTGTGGGTGGCCATGACGACCGTCTTGCCGGCGCCGGCCAGCCCGGCGATGGTCGTTTCGATGTTTTTCACGCTCAGCGGGTCGAGGTTGGCCGTGGGCTCGTCGAGCAGGACCAGGTCGGGGTCGAGGAGCATGACCCGCGCCAGCTGCAGGCGCTGCTTCTCGCCGCCCGACAGCAGGCGCGCCTCCTGCGTTTCCCTGCCGGCCAGGCCGGTCCGTTCCAGGACCTCGCCGACAGCGCCGGATGCCAGACGCATGCCGCGCAGCCTGGCCCCGAAGCGCAGGTTGGCCTCGACGCTGGCGGCCAGCAGCAGCGGCGTCTGGAAGACGAAACCGCTGCGCCGGCGCAGCCGCGTACGCTCGCTGCGCCCCATGGCGCCCAGCCTCCGGCCGTCAAAAAAGATCTCGCCGCGATCGGGACGGTCCAGCAGCCCCAGCAGCCGCAGCAGGGTCGACTTGCCGGCGCCATTGGGGCCGAGGACGACATGGACCGCCCCGGGGGAGATCTCCAGGTCGATGCCTTCCAGGATGCGCTTGCCCTGGACTGAGCGGCCCAGGTTTTCGACGCGGATTTCCATCATTTTCCCTGCGCCGCCTGCAGGGCGATGTTGATCGCCAGCGCCGCCAGCAGCAGCACGATGCCCAGGGCGATGCCGATCTCGAAATTTCCCTTCATGGTTTCCAGCGAGATGGCCGTGGTCAGCACCCGCGTCTGGCCCTTGATATTGCCGCCGACCATCAGCGTCATGCCCGTCTCGCCGATGACGCGCGAGAAGCCGGCGATGACGGCGGTCAGGAAGGCGAAACGCCCCTGGCGGATGACGGCCCAGGCCAGCTGGCGGCGGTCGGCGCCCAGCGACAGGGCCAGGTCGCGGGCATCGCGCGCCACCCCCTTCAACGCCGCCAGCGCCAGGGCCGTCATCAGCGGGAAAGCCAGCAGCGCCTGGGCGATGATCATGGCGCCGGGCGTGAACAGCAGGCCCAGCGGGCCGAGCGGCCCGCGGCGGCTGACCAGGCCGTAGACCAGCAGGCCGATGAGGACGGCCGGCACCGCCATGGCCGTGTTGACCAGGCCGACCAGCAGGCGCTTGAGGCGGAATTCCTTCAGGGCCAGGAACAGGGCGGCGGGGATCGCCGCCAGCGCGGCCAGCACCGTCGCCGTTCCCGACACGGCCAGCGACAGGGCGATGATCTCCAGAATCTCGCGCCCGGGAGGCAGCAGCAGCGCCGCCCCCTGGCGCAGTCCGTCCAGAATGTAGCCCATCCCCAGGCTACCTCGTGCCGCCGGCCGCTTCAATGAACGACATCGGGATAGTACAGCGGGGCGCCGTAGCGCTCGCGCCCGAAATCACGGATGATGGCCTGGCCTTCAGGAGAGCGGATGAAAGCGGCGAATTGTTTCGCCAGACCCGTGTTCAGCCAGGGAAATTTCACCGGCGACACGACGATCACCGAGTAGGGGTTGAACAAGTCCATGTCGCCCTCGACCAGGACTTCCAGGCCGGACGCCTCCCGGCGATGCGCGAGCCAGGTGGCGCGGTCGACCAGGCAATAGGCGAGCTTCTCAACGGCGATGCGCAGCGTCGCCTCCATGCCCGAGCCGCTTTCCATGTACCACGGGCCGGAGGGGTGCACGCCCGCCGCCTGCCAGAGCCGCAGCTCCTTTTTATGGGTGCCCGAGTCGTCGCCGCGCGAGACGAAGCGGGCGGCAGCGGCGGCGATCCTGCAACAGGCGGCGGTTGCCCGCATGCCGCGCACCCCGGCGGTATCGGCGACGGGGCCGACCAGCACAAAGTCGTTGTGCATCACGTCCAGGCGCTCCAAGCCGAAGCCGGCGGCGACGAATTCCTCCTCCGCCCGCCGGTCGTGCACCAGCAGCACGTCGGCGTTGCCGTCACGGGCCAAGCGCATGGCCTGCCCCGTGCCCACGGCGATGACCTTGACCTGGCAGGAGAATTTCTCCTCGAAGGGCGGGATCAGGGCGTCGAAAAGGCCCGAGTCGAGAGTCGATGTGGTCGAGGCCAGCGTCAGTGTCCCGTCAGCGGCGCGCGGCCATATCGTGCCGGCCGCAAGCAGGGCAATGAAGAAAATAACCAGGGAGCGTTTCATCAGCCTCACTCCGCCAGCCGGCCCTGGAACGGGCTCTGGGACCGCCAGCCCGCCTGGCTCTCATAGCGGACGAAGAAAACCTTGACATCGGCCTGGCTCTCATGGCGGACGAAGAAAACCCTGGCGTCGGCCTGGCTCTCATATTTCACGTAATGCCAAAGTTCGTCGCGGCCGCGGGCCTGGCTCTCGTAGCGCACGCGGCGCACGCACAGGTCGGCCTGGCTCTCATAGCGGACGACGAAGACCCTGACATCGGCCTGGCTCTCGGTTTTCACGACATGGACATTGCCGGCGGGCAGCAGGACCGAAGCCAGGAGAAGGCCGAGGCCCGGCAGTTTCCGGCACAGGCCCTTCATTGGATGCGCACCCGCGCGCCGCCCCGGTGCTCCGTCACCTGTCCGATCAGGAAATGGCCCTCCCCCATTTGTTCCAGGACCGCCTCGACGCGGCTCAACTTTTTCGGCTCGATGACCAGCACCATGCCGATGCCCATGTTGAACACGCGGTAGCGCTCGCCGGCGGAGACGCTGCCGGCCTGGACCAAGAAGGCAAAGAGCGGCGGCACCGGCCAGGTCCTTTCGATGACCACGCCGGTGCCCGCCGGCAGGATGCGCGGCACGTTCTCCAGCAGCCCGCCGCCGGTAATGTGCGCCATGCCCTTGAGCAGCTTTTCTTCGAGCAGGGGGCGGACCGTCTTCAGGTAGGAGCGGTGGACTCGCAGCAGCTCGGCGCCGATGGGCAGCTCCAATTCGCTCACCTTGCTGTTCGCCTTCAGGTGGAGCTTCTCGAAAACGATCTGCCGCGCCAGCGAGTAGCCGTTGGTGTGCAGCCCCGAAGAGGGCAGGCCGATGAGCAGGTCGCCCTTGCGGATGGCCTTGCCGTCGATCACGTCGGCTTTGCCGACCAGGCCGACGATGAAGCCGGCGATGTCGTACTCACCCTCGCGGTAGAAGCCGGGCATCTCGGCCGTCTCCCCTCCCAGCAGCACCATCTCGTTGTCCAAGCAGCCGTCGAGCACGCCGGAAACGACCTCGCCGACGGTCTTGGGCTCGACGCGCCCGGCGGCAAGGTAATCCAGGAAAAAGAGCGGCCGGGCGCCATAGACCAGGATGTCGTTGACGCAGTGGTTGACCAGGTCGCGGCCCACGGTATTGTGGACGTTCATCATGAAGGCGATCTTGAGCTTGGTGCCGACGCCGTCGGCGGAAGAGACCAGGATGGGGTTCTTGAGGCCGCCCTTGAGGGGGAAGAAGCCGCCGAACTTGCCGATCTCCTGCACGCCCATTTTTTTGACCATGGACTGGATGCGCTGGACGGCCTGGTTGCCGCGGTCGATGCTGACACCGGATTTCTCATAGGCGCTCTTGGGCATGGCTTCCCCTCCTGGAGATTGGCAGCAGGGGAAATTCTATCACACTCCCCGCCCCGCCGCCAAGCCGCCCCCCGCAACGCGGGCCGTACCGAGCTTGCCAGGGATGGGCCGTAGTCCTACAATGAGGGCGGTGGTTCGCGCGCCGCCAAGTCTCAAGTTCCAGGATTCAAGGAGAAGGAATGAAGGGATCGCCGGCCCCGAAGGCATTCCTTTCCCTGGCGAAGGCGGGGAGAGGGGCATGCGGCCTGCTGCTGCAGGCCGTCCGCTCGGGATTGTTCCATCCCCGCTGTTGCGTCTGCGGCGCCGACCTGGTCGCGCCCGGGGAAACGGTCCTTTGCGGCAACTGCCGGGAGCAGATCATTTTCGCTGTCGAGAACCGCTGCCGGGTCTGCGGCAAGTTCATCCCCGATGGCATCGCCACCTGCGGCTCGTGCCGGCTGGCGCCTCCCCCCTTCGCGCGCCACCGCTCCTTCGCCGCCTACGAGGGGACGCTGCGCCAGGCCATCATCCAGTACAAATTCGCCGCCGTCGAGCCCCTGAAGCACATTCTGGCCGGCCTGTACCTGGAAACGGTGCGCCGGGAGCTGCCCGGCGCCTATGACGCCGTGGTGCCGGTCCCGGCTGACCGGCGCAGGAGAAGGAACGGCTTCCAGCCGCAGCGCGCCGTCGCCAGGGAGCTGGCCCGCCGATTGGGCGTGCCGTTCCGCCCCGGCCTGCTGCGAAAAATGAAGAGCACGCCGCCCCAGGTCGGCCTGAGCCAGGCCCAGCGCCTGGCCAACCTGGACGGCGCCTTCGCCCTGGGCGCCCGGGCACGGGTGGCGGGGCTGCGCGTCCTGCTCGTCGACGACGTGACCACCACCGGCACCACCGTCCGCAAGTGCGCCGCCGTCCTGAAGCGGGGCGGCGCCAGGGTGACCGCGCTCACGCTGGGGCAGACGCGCCTGTAGGCCGCGGCGGAAGCGGCATCCGCCAGGAACGGTTGACTTTATTTTATTTATCCATAATATGGGATGAAAGAGGAGGAAAAGCCGCCATGAAAACGCACAAGAGATTGACCGCCTTGTTTGTCGCATTCGCCTTCCTGGCCCTGCTGCAGGCTTCGGCCATGCCGCTGCGCGCCGACCAGGCTCCCGCGCCGTCGGGGACCGAACTGGAAAGCGCCGACCAGGGGCCCAATGTCATCGAGGAGGAGGGGACCGCCCCCGCCCCGGCCAGGAAGAAAAGCATCCTGCCCATCATCCTCGGCGTGGTCGCCGTCGGCGCCATCGCCGCCGTGCTGGCCCTGGTGGTCTTCAAGACCAAGTACGATATCACCGGCACCTGGGAGTTCGACTTCACCTCCGTCTCACCGGCGCACACCTGGTCCTGGACGCTGGCCTTTTCCGGTGACAAGAAGAGCGGCACCTTCAATGATGCCGGCGACAAGGGAAAATACACCGTCGACGACAAGGACGTGACGATCCAGTACGACGACTGGAACATCACGCTGACCGGCAAGTTCGACGGCAAGGACAAGATGACGGGCAATGCCACTTTCGCCGGCCTGACCATCGGCGGCATGGACATTACCAACGCGACCTGGACAGCCAACCGCGTCTCCTCTGCCAGTTCGCTCAAGCCCGGCACCGGGACCATCCAGTCGCAGGACAGCCGCAAGGCCAAGAGATAGTTCACCGCCAAGCTCGCGAACCTGAGTCAATCCTTGAGGGAAGGGCGCCCGCCCTTCCTTTTTTTTTGGCCAAAACCAGGAGAAGACTGAACGTGATTCGTAATTCGTGAT
>CAZLSH010000042.1:8611-12585 GCA_964562095.1 uncultured Clostridia bacterium
TTGCCTCTTGCTAACACTATCACTAACACTAACACTGATGCCCGTAAGCCCTCTTGCTGACACTGTCACTGATACTGACACTGTTATCGGCTAGTATTTCCTCCCGTCCGGCGATACATAGATCACTTCCCGCTCCAGCACGATCCCGGTGCGCGCGGCCACCGCGGCGCGGATCTTTTCCTCCAGCCGCTGCAGGTCGGCGAACGTGCCGCCGCCGCGGTTGAGCAGGAAGTTGGCGTGCTCCGCGGCCACGGCCAGCGCGCCCAGCGCCGTATTCTTCAACCCGCTCTCCTCGATGATTTTTCCGGCCGAGATCTTCACCCCCCCGACCTGCGGGTTCTTGAAGAAACAGCCGGCCGAGGCCAGGCGGTAGGACGGGTGGCGCGTCACGCGGTATTCCAGGTGCTCGCGGGTCCGGGCGGCGATCGCCTCGCCGCTGGCGGGTTCATGGCGCAGGCGCAACGCCAGCAGGGCCTCGCTCCCCAGCTTGAAGCGCGAATCGCGGTAACGGAAGCCGAAATGCGCTGCATGCACCCGCCGCCTGCGCCCCTGCCCGTCGACGATGTCCGCCGCCAGCAGCACGTCCGCCATGGAGCGGCCGAAAGCGCCGGCGTTGACGGCGGCAGCCCCCCCCAGCGTGCCGGGAATGCCCGAAAGGAACTCGAATCCCCCGGCGCCGCTGGACGCGCACCAGGCGAGGAACGGCTGGTTGCGCATGCCGGCATCGACCTCGACCACGCCCTCGTCCGCGAACAGAAGCGGCGCCGGCGGCGCGCTCTCCCCTTGCGTCAGCAGCACCGCGGCCTGGACCGGCACGTCGGGGAAGGCGATATTGGAGCCGCCGCCGATGATCAGGCACGGTCCTCCGCCGCCGGGGGTTTCCGCTGCCGGGCCGGCGCCGGCCAGATGCCGCAGCGCGGCGAGCCGCTGCCGCGTGTCGCGCGGCCGGATCAGCAGGCGGACCGTGCCGCCGATGCCCAGGGCCAGGTGCGGGCCGATGGCGGCATTCTCCTGGAAAGGGATGCGCCGTTGGCGCAGCCAGGCGGCCAGGGCGGCGAACATCCTATCCCCGGCGCATGCGCATGCGCACGACGCCGTCGAAAAAACCGCAGGCGGCGATCCGCCATCTTGTTTTCATCGCTCCTCCACCCCGCCTTAAAAGTACAGATAGAAGCGGGGCGCCAACTGCTGCGCATCGAGCACCTGCAGCGGCATCTCGCTCTGGGCGTCGCGGTTCGCGCCCCTGGCCTGGACGCGGATGAGGTACGTTCCGGCCAGCGCCGGCACCCACACCAGGGGAGCGCTGTCCTCCCCCTCCACGCTGCGGTTGAATACGCGCCGTTCCTGCGCGTCGAAGATCTCGCACACCCAGCTGGGATCGATCAGGTTGCGCGTGCTCACGGTGAAACGCAGCGAACTCCCCGCCCAGCGCACCGGGGCCGGTTCGAGCTCGATATCGACCCCATAGCGGTTGCCCAGGCGCAGCAAACGGCAGGATCCCTCCTCGCAGGCCAGGAAATACAGGTCGCCGCGCCAGGCCAGCGGCGGGCCGAGCGGCCGGGCTGCGCCCTGGAACGGGGTCACCTGCCGGCGGCGCGGATCGACGAACTTGATCTCGCGATTCAGCAGCACGGCGGCCAGGTTGTCGCTCATGGGCAGCAGGTCGAAACTCAGCGCCGAGCCCAGGCCCTGCCACCAGAGGATGCTGCCGCTCCGGTTCACCTGCAGCAGGTTGCGGTCCTCCGGGCTGGCCACGATGGCGCCGGCGAACTCCAGGGGCGGCCGCTTCAGGACCTGGCCCAATTTCAGCTTCCAGACCAGCCTTTTTTCTTCAAGGGAATATTTCACCAGATACCGCTCGCCGGCACCGTAATAAAGGTGCCCCGCGGAGAACAGGAACGGGGAACTGGCCGGCTGCGGCAACGTCTCGCTTTCGAAGCGGCCGCTCTTTTTCCAGAATGTTTGCAGCCGTTCCGGGGTCAGGATCAGTATCCGCTCCGGGGAGAACTGACAATTGAAAAACCGGTCCGCCTTCTCTTCGCTGCGGAAGACGACTCCCGCCCGCCGCCAGAAATTCACGGACAGCTGCCCGTTGCCGTGGTAAACCAGGCAGTCGGCGTCGACGCCGAGCACCTGCCGGGCGTCGAGCCGCGACGCGTCGAACTTCAGCGCCCGCTCGGCCAGGTCATAGATCAGGAGCCGGTCGGAGGCCTTGTCCTGGAGGACCAGCAGGTCGCCCTGGAAAACCGGCGGAACCGTGACAACGAAGGGGACGGTAAAGACCGGCGTGATCTTTTTTGTTTCGACGTCGCAAACGACGATCCGGCCCATTGCGTCGATCCAGCCCATCCCGTTGGCGCAGGGAAAAAGAAGGTCCCAAGCCGGCGCCCCGGTCCAGGAGCAGATCTCCTCCTGGGCGAGCGGCGGGCTGATCTCGGGGATCAGCACCGGCCGCGGCCGCGAGCAGGCGGCGCCGAGCGCGAATAGGGCCAGCAGCAGGAGCGATTGGGCTTTCATGAGGAAAAAATTATAGGGGAAAGCGAGGCATCCGTCAACCGGGGGGCGCGGGACCGCGGCGGCGCCGGCGGCGGCGCGGACGCCCGCCGCCCACGGGGGACCGGCCGGGAAACGCCTTCTGGAAGAGCAATTCGAAAGACTCCCCCTCCTCCGGGACCCGCCCCTGGGTGATCATGAAGCACAGCCGCGAGGCCAGCGCATGGTTCGGCCGCTGGCGCAGCGACCCGTGCAGGACGCCGTCGCGCAGCGCCCGCATCATGCGGCCGGTCAGGGCCATGATGTCGATGACCTGCGCCCGCAGCCCCTTGGGCAGCGAAACGACCATGCCGGCGCCCAGAAACGCCTTTTTCAGCGGCGGGAACGGGTCGGGCCCGCCCATGCCCAGCTGCGGCTCGGCCCACGGCCAGAGCAGCAGGGCGGCGAGTTCATCCAGCCCAGGCGCCCGGCCCGCCTCCTTCTCCGCGTCGGCGATGGCCAGCAGCGAGAGGGAGGCGGCGAACATGCGCCCGTCTCCTTCCAGCGCCTCGCCGATGCCACCGAGCAGCAGGCGCAGCACGCCGAACTCCCGGTGCAGGGCAAAAACGTCCCGGGCGCGCGCTCCCAGCAGGTCCTTGGAGAATTCCTCGAACAGGCGGGATTCCGAACAGCCGCCCAGCAGCTCCCGCTGCGCGCGGATGGCGGCGGCGATCTCCCCGTCGATGGCGAATCCGAGCCGGGCCGCATAGCGGATCACCCGCCAGATGCGCACCGGGTCCTCGCGAAAACGCTCGCCCGCGTCGCCGATGACGCGGATGCGGCCCTGGCGCAGATCGGCCACTCCCCCGACATAGTCGATGACCGACGCGGTGGCCGGGTCGTAAAACAGGGCGTTGACGGTGATGTCGCGGCGCCAGGCGTCCTGCTCCGGCGTGCCGAAGACGTACAGCGGCGCGCTTTCGCCCCCGGCCGCCTCGCCGGCCGCCGGCGGCGGGGGGTCGCTGCGGAAGGTCGCCACTTCGACGACCTTGCCGCCACGGAAGCGGATATGCGCCAGGCGGAAGCGGCGGCCGATGATGAAGGCGTTGGAAAAATACTTCCGGATCTGGTTGGGCCGGGCATCGGTGGCGATGTCGAAGTCCTTCGGCTTCCGCCCCAGCAGCATGTCGCGCACCGCGCCACCGGTCAGGTAGGCGGTGAAACCCAGGCGCTGCAGGCGGAACAGGATCTTGAGGGCGTCGGGATCGATGTCGCGCCGCGAGAGCGAGTGCTCGGCCCGGGGCAAAATGAGGGGGCCGGCCCCAGCGGCGGCAACGGTCGGTGTGACCTCCATGACCGCCCCGCTCAACGGACGATCAGGCTGGCGTAGCCGACGACTTCGCCCATGTCGCCCGACACCTCGCCCGAGTTCGTGTAGCAGACCAGCTCCGCCTGCGCCGCGCCGGCCCGGCGCGCCGCGCTGAGCATGATCACCGCCGGCG
>CAZLSH010000042.1:12595-19118 GCA_964562095.1 uncultured Clostridia bacterium
ATGGAGATGCGCCTGTCGCGAACGACGCGGAAGAGTCCCTCGGCATCCAGCTGCAGCATGCGCTCGACGGCCAGCATGTCCAGTTCGCGGGCGCGCTCCGCCGGGATGTAGTGGCTCATGTCGCTGGAGGCGACCATCATCGCCCCGGCAGCGCCGGCGACCAGGGGCGCCAGCTCCTCGCCGGCCGCCAGCAGGTCATCCAGGCGGTGGGCGGCGACGGTGACGGGAAGGATGCGCGCCGCCGGCGCGAGGTGCTGGATGAACGGCACCTGCACCTCGAGGGAGTGCTCCAGGCGGCCGGCCTCGCTGTCCTTGACGAAGCGCCGCGAGGAGGCGAGCAGGCGGCCGCGCAGGTTGGCGTCCACCTCGATGCGGCCCAGGGGGGTTTCCCAGTCGTCATGGCCGTCGACGGCCAACTCGGCGCCCGCGCCGCGGTGGTTCACCCCCAGCAGGATGACCGTGGGGGTCAGTTCCACCCGGGCGTACCCCTGGCCGGCGCAGGCGCCGGAATAGACGTAGCCGGCGTGGGGCGCGAGCAAGCCCAGGGCGCGGCAGCGCTCGCTTCGTTCGCCGCCTGGCGGCAGCAGCTGCCGCAGCTCGCGTTCCAGCTCCTGGCGGGTCGCCGGGTAAAATTGCCCGGCCACGACAGGTTTGCGGATCATGGCCTCTCCTGCGGCCCTGGCGCGCCGACGATCCTCCGCTCATGGACCACGATTCGTCCGGATTTGAGCACGGTGCGCAAGGGGTCGATGCCCGGGTGATAGGCCAGGTACTGGTAATCGGGGACATCGAGCAGCAGCAGGTCCAGGTCCTTGCCGACGGCCAGCGAGCCGGCCTGCCGCTGGCGGTCGATGGCATAGGCGGCGTTGATGGTGACCGCGTTCAGCGCCTGCTCGATGGTCAGACCCAGCTGGAAGACGCCCAGGTGGAAGACGAACAGCTGCGAGGAGATCATCGAGCTGCCGGGGTTGAAATCACTGCCCAGGGCCACGATGCCGCCCGCGTCCAGGATCTTGCGCGCCGGCGCGTAATTCCCGAGGCGCAGGAAGAACGAGACGCCGGGCAGCAGCACGCAGGCAGTGTCGGAGGCGGCGATGGCGGCGATCTCGTCATCGCGGATGGCGATCAGGTGCTCGGCCGATACGGCGCCCAGCCGGGCGGCCAGCTCGGCGGCGCCGTTGGAGGTGAATTCATCGGCATGCATCTTGATGCGGAATCCCATGGCCGCGGCCCGGGACAGGTAGGCTTCGCTTTCCTCGTAGGAGAAATAGCCCTGCTCGCAGAAAATGTCGACGAACCCGGCCAGGCGCTCCTCGCGCACCCGGGGCAGCACGGTTTCCAGCAGCTGCTCAAGGTAGTCGCGGTTGCGGCCGCGGAATTCGCCGGGGACCTCATGGGCGCCCATGAACGTGGGCACGATGGCCACGGGGTGGCGGCCGGAAAGCGCCTGCAGCGCCCGCAGTTGCTTGATTTCGGTCTCCAGTTCCAGTCCGTAGCCGCTCTTGGCCTCCACGGTGGTGCTGCCGGCCAGCAGCATCCGGTCCAGGCGCAGGCGGCAGGCTTCGACCAGCCCGGCGGGGGAAATTTCGCGGGTGCGGCGCACCGTGCTGTGGATGCCGCCGCCGCGGGCGGCGATCTCCTGGTAACTCACCCCCTGCAGTTTCTGCTGGAACTCGTCCTGGCGCGTGCCGGCGAACGGCAGGTGCGTGTGCGGGTCGACCAGCCCCGGCAAGGCCACGGCGCCGCCGGCATCCAGCTCCAGCCCATTCGCTTCGAGGCGGCAGGCTTGCGGAAACTGTTTCTCCGGGCCGATGAAGCAGATGCGCCCCGCCCTGGCGGCGATGCAGGCGCCCTGCTCCACGCGCAGCTCGTTCGCCTGCCGCCCGCGCGCCACGCGATCGGAGGCGGGATTGACCAGCTGGCCGATATTGCGGACCAGGGTGTCGGCGACGATCATTTTTTCTTGATCGGGTTCAGGCGCTGGAATGTCGGCACGTCCAGCGGGTCCTCAAAGCTCTCCGGACCGTGGGTCATGTTGGGCATGTTGCCGTCGTTGACGTAGTTGCGCAGGTCCACGCCGCTGCTGCCCGGGCGGCCCTGGCCGAGGAACATTTGCGCCGGGGGCGTCGGCTGGCGATAGGCCGGCTCGATCGGCACGAAGGCCGGCGTCGGCGACTTGGCGCGTCCCTGGGCCTCGTGCCGTCCCTCGCGGAAGCCGGTGGCGATCACGGTCACCCGCAGCGCGTCGCCGGCATCCGCGTCCTCGATCACCCCGAACTTGATGGTGGCATCGGGATCGGCGTTCTGGGTGATCAGCGCGGATATTTTCTCGATCTCGCTCATGGTCAGGGTGGCGGAGGCGGTGATGTTGTACAGGATGCCGGTGGCTCCGCTGATCGACTGGTTGTCCAGCAGCGGCGAGTTCAGGGCCCGCTGTGCGGCCTCCTCGGCGCGGTTGTCGCCCTTGGCCTCGCCGGTACCCATCAGGGTGACGCCGCGCACGGCCATGGTGGCCTTGACGTCGGCGAAGTCGACGTTCTGCACGCCGGTGGAGGAGATGATGTCGGAGATGCCGCGCACGGCCTGCAACAGCACCTCGTCGGCCTTTTTGTAGGCCATCTTGTAGGTGATGGCGGCGTCGCCCAGTTCCAGCAGCTTCTGGTTGGGGATGACGATGATGGCGTCCACGTTCTCCTTCAGCTTGCGGATCCCCTCCTCGGCCACGCGCATGCGCTTTTCCTTTTCGAAAAGGAAGGGCTTGCTGACCACGGCCACGGTGAGGATGCCCATGGTGGACGCATGGTTGGCGATGACGGGCGCGGCGCCGGTGCCGGTGCCGCCGCCCATGCCGGCGGTGATGAAGACCATGTGCGCTCCCTCCAGCACCTCGATGATCTGGCCCGTGTCTTCCAGGGCCGCCTGCTCGCCGATCTCGGGATTCGAGCCGGCGCCCAGTCCCTTGGTGATCTTGTCACCGATCTGCAGCTGCAGGGCCGGCTTGCTGATGGTCGAAAGGACCTGCAGGTCGGTGTTCACGGCCACGAACTCCACGCCCTTCAGGTCCTCCTCGATCATGCGGTTGACCGCGTTGCCGCCGGCACCGCCCACGCCGATGACCTTGAGCACGGCCCCGCGCTTTTTTTCGCGGCCGAAAGTGATCTTGATGTCGTCGTCCATGATTCCCTCCTAAATGCCGAAATAATCCTTGAATTTTTGCATGACGTTCTTCGGCTTGTTGCGAATATAACCCTTGTCCTTCATGTCGGCGAAGCCGTACTTGATCAGCCCGACGGCGGTGGCGAAGTCGGGGGTGTTGACCTTGTCGATCAGGCCGCCGACGCCGTGGGGAAAGCCGATGCGCACGGGGATTGAAAAGATGCCGTCGGCCACGTCCAGGATGCCGTCCAGCAGGGCGGTGCCGCCGCTGATCACCACGCCGGCGTTGATCGAATTCTGCAGCCCCTCCTTCTCGACCTCCATCTTGACCATCTCGAAGATCTCATAGGCCCGGGGCTTGAGGATGTTCATCAGGATGGAGGTGGAGATCTGCCGCGGCTTCTTGCTGCTGATCGAAGGCACCTCGATGGTCTCGTCCTTCAGGTTGGGGTCCATGGCGCAGCCGTAGCGGCGCTTGATCTTCTCGGCCCGGTCGATGGCGGTGCGGATGCCGATCGAAAGATCGGTGGTGAAATTGTCGCCTCCCAGCGGGATCGTCCCCGAATAGCTGATGGAGCCTTTCTCGAAGACGGCGATGTCGGTGGTGCCGCCGCCGATGTCGATGGACAGCACGCCGAGCTCCTTTTCGTCCGGAGTCAGCACCGCCTCGGCGGTGGCGATGTGCGACAGCACCGTGCCCAGCACGTTGATCTTGGCCTTTTTCAGGCAGAGCAGCAGGTTCTTGGTGGCGGTCAGCGAACCGGTGATGATGTGGATGTAGACGTCGAGGTTGGTGCCGACCATGCCCACCGGGTTCTTGATGCCGTCCTGGGAATCGACGATGTACTCCTGCGGCAGCACGTGCAGCACGGCGCGGTCGGCCGGCAGCATGATGGCGCTGGCATGGGTGATGGCCCGCTCCAGGTCCTCGCGGGTGATCTCCTTGCTGCGCCCGGTGATGTTGATGCTGCCCTTGGCGTTGATGCTCTGGACGTGCTTGCCGGAGATGTTGACGTAGGCCGATTCGATCGTCACCCCGGCGGTCAGCTCGGCGTCCTTGATCGACTTCTTGATGTCCTCGACCGTCCCCTCCATGTTGACGATGTTGCCCTTGCGCAGGCCGCGCGACTCGGCCACGCCGTAGCCGATGATCTCCACGTCCTCCTTTTCCCCGTCCGTCTTGATCTGCGCGATCAGGGTGCAGATCTTCTTGGTGCCGATGTCGATGCCGACCAGGTAGTTGCTCTTCATGACTCCCCCTGTGGTTCCTCGTGCAATTCAAAATAGATCCGCCCGGGAATGCGCAGGTCGACGCGCTGCACGCCGGCATCCAGACCCAGGCGGCCCTTGATGCGGAAATAGTGGCCGATCCTGCCGGCGAAATCGTTTTCCCCGGGGTAAAAAACCTCTTCGGCATCCAGCAGCTTCAACTCGATGCCGCGCGGCTCGCCCCAGGCCACGTACTCGATCCGCCCGCGCAAGGGCCGCAGTTCCCGGGCAAAAGGGGCGATGGCGCCGACGGCCGCCCCCTCCCCGCGCAGCGGGACAAGTCCCGGCGGCGCCTGCGCCTGACGCCCCAGTTCGCGTCCCGCTTCGTCCAGCAGCCGGAACGAGCCGTCGCTGAAATGGCGGTAGAACGGGCGGCGCAGGGAAAAAGCGACCTCCACCGTGTCGGGAAGGGTGCGGTGGATGGAAACGGCGGCGACCTCCGGAACCTGCTGCAACTGCGCCTGCAGGCCCTTGATGTCCATGGCCAGGATGTTCCCGCCATGACGGCGCAGGATGGCGGCGACCTGGGCGCTGGCATAGACGGGCTGGCCGCGCAGGCGGAACTGGCGCACCTGCAGGGCATCGCAGGTGAGCACGTAGTTCGCCGCCCGCGAGATCACCAGGGCGGCCAGCAGCGCCAGCGCCAGCAGCAGCAGCAGGTGGACGGTGCTCACCTGGATCAGGCGGATCCGCTTTTCCCGCCTCACGGTCAGGTTGTTGCTCTTGCGGAAGAACTCGGCTTCGAACTTCAGCTGGCCGTCCATGGCGCTTCTCACCCCTTCGCGGCCGCCATGGCCGCGGCGAACTCATGGGCCAGGCGCGTCAGGTTGCCGGCCGAAAGGAATATCAGGCTGTCCCCCGGCTGCAGTTCCCGGCGCAGGAAGGCGCCGATCTGCTCGAAGGTCTCCAGGTAATGCACGTTTTTCTGGCCCCGGGAACGGATGCTGTCGGCCAGGGCCCGGCTGTTGGCCCCGGCGATCTCCTGCTGATTGGCCGTGTACAACTCGGCAATCACCAGCAGGTCGGCCTGGCGGAAAGCCGCGGCGAACTGCTTCATCAGCAGGTGCAGGCGCGTGAAACGGTGGGGCTGGAACACGGCGACCAGCCGCCGGCGCCGGGCGGCGCGCAGCATGCGCAGCGTGGCCTTGATCTCGCTGGGATGGTGGGCATAATCGTCGACGACCAGCAGCCCGGGGCTGTCCAGCAGCACCTGGCAGCGCCTCTCGGGCAGGGTGAAGCCGGCCAGGCTGGCGATAATGGTCTCCAGCTTGACCCCCACTTCCAGGGCGGCGGCGATGGCGGCCAGCGAATTGGCCGCATTGTGCCGGCCGCCGACATTCAGCTGCACCGGCAGGGGCTCGTTTCCCCGCACCAGCAGCTGGTAGCTGCAGGCAAAGCCGGATCCGCGCAGTTTCAGCGCCCGCACGTCGGCCCCGGCGCCGAAGCCGAAGGTGACCACCTTCTTGCGGAGCAGGGGCAGGATGCGGCGCACGTTGGCGTCGTCGCGGTTGAGGATCACCGCCCCGTAGAAAGGCACCTTGTCGGCGAACTGCCGGAAGGCCTGGACCAGATTTTTCATGCGCCCGTAGAACTCCAGGTGGTCGTTCTCGATGTTGGTCACCACGGCGATGCTGGGAAACAGTTTCAGGAAGCTGCCGTCGGACTCGTCGGCCTCGGCCACCAGGTAGCGCGATGAGCCGAGCTGGGCGCCGCTGCCGGCGACCTTGAGCCGGCCGCCGACGACGTAGGTGGGGTCCAGGCCGCCCTGGGTGAGAATGGTCGCCAGCATCGAAGTGGTGGTGGTTTTGCCGTGGGTGCCGGCCACGGCCAGGGAGAATTTCATGCGCATCAGCTCGGCCAGCATCTCCGCCCGCGGGATGACGGGCAGCTTGCGCCGCAGCGCCTCGGCGACCTCGACGTTGTCCTCGGTGATGGCGCTGGAATAGACCAGCGCCTCGGCGTCGCCGACGTTCTTCGCGTCGTGCCCGATGGTGAAGGGTATGCCGTCGCGGGAAAGCTTCTCCGTAAACGCGGATTCCCGCAGGTCCGAACCGGAAACCTCATACCCCAGGTTCTTTAGTATCATGGCCAGGCCGGA
>CAZLSH010000043.1:0-4719 GCA_964562095.1 uncultured Clostridia bacterium
ATTTAAGTCTTACTATTGCTTCTTCTCTTCCCGTAAACCGTAAACCGTCCACCGTAAACCGATTTCGTTCATTACGTCATGCCGCCTTATTCCGATTGCCGCTTCTTCACTTTTGCCTTTTTCCTTTTGCCTTTTGCCTTTTCTGACCGTCTACCGTACACCGTCTACCGGTTTCCGGCGCTAGGCGGGCTTGGGCTTGCGGCTCATGGTCAGGATGATGTTCAGCGTGAACAGCACCAGGACGGGGGCGGCATGCCACCAGAAACGTTCGATCACCCCGCCGTTGAGCTTGTACTGCTTCACCAACAGGGTGACGGCGTAAAAGAACACCCAGTAAAACGTGGTGTTCTTTTCCTTGTGCACGGCCCGGGCCAGGCGGAAGGGGTGGTCGTTCCTGCGGTAGAGGGAGAAGCGCGGCAGCACTTTGGGGACGCGCAGGAGATAATCGCGGTAGGCCTGGCCGAACTGGCCGGACAGGTAGCGTTCTTCCGAAAGGATGATGAAATGGTAGTTGATGACGAAAAAGACATTGAAAAACAGCAGGGCGCCGGGGCTGGAGTAGGCGATCAGCAGGCCGTTGTAGATCAGGAAATTGCCGACGTACAGGGGATTGCGCACGATCGAGTACAGGCCGCTGGTGTTCAGGCTTTCGGCCCTGAGAAAATTCTCCCGGCCCGAGGTGAAGGGCTTGGCGTGGCCCACGGCGTTGATGCGCGCCGCGGCCCCGGTCAGGGCGATCAGGAAACCAAGGACATTCAGGACGGAATGGAAACGCCCGGCATGGATGGGATGGAAGATGAAGTAGATGAGCAGAACGACCGGCACGACGCTGATGGCCCGGTAGCGGAAGCAGGCGTCGGCGACCGCGTGCCAGCGCCCGCTTCCTTGCGGTTCGGGCGCCGCTTCCATGCCTGTTGTTTTCGTGGCTGCTGGTTGGCTCATTGAGTTTTCCTTCGGATCCGATGCGCTTCGTCTGTGCCGAAATCGTATTTTACGGGATTGCGGGCGAAAATGCAAGCCCCCGGGGCCGGCGTACCGTGCGCACGGTTGCCGATCGCCGGAGGATGCGCTATAATTAGCCATGAATCGAGCGCGCTTAATCCCCGGAATCCCAGCCAGAGGCAAAAGCCCGTTCGCGGAAAAATGCAGCCGCTAGAAGAAAAGGTCTACAAGGTATCGGAGCTGACCCAGCTTCTGAAGCAGACGCTGGAGGCGCAGTTCGTCTCGGTGGCGGTGCTGGGCGAGGCTTCGGGCGTGGTCCTGGCCAGCTCGGGCCACCTCTATTTCACCCTCAAGGACGGAGCCGGGGCCATGAAAGTGGCCATGTTCCGCGGCGCCCTGCAGCGCAGCACCCTGAAGAAACCGGAGAACGGGCAGCAGGTCGTCGTGCGCGGCATGGTTTCCGTCTACCCCCTGCGCGGCGAAATGCAGATCATCGCCAGCGACCTGCGCCTGCAGGGCATCGGCGACATCTACGCCGCCCTGGAGAAGCTCAAGAAAGTTTACGAGGAAAAAGGCTATTTCGACCCGCAGCGCAAGAAGCCGCTGCCGCTGCTGCCCGGGCGCATCGGCGTGGTCACTTCGCCGACCGGGGCGGCCGTGCGCGACATCGTGCGCATCCTGCGCCGCCGCTTTCCCGGCATCGCCGTCGTCATTTACCCGGCCCGGGTGCAGGGTCAGGGGGCGGCCGAGGAGATCGCCGCCGGCATCGACTATTTCAACGCCGCTGCCGCGGAAGCGGCCGTGGACGTGCTGATCGTCGGCCGCGGCGGCGGCAGTTACGAGGACCTGTGGGCCTTCAACGAGGCGCCGCTGGTCGAGGCCATCCACCGCAGCCGCCTGCCGGTGATTTCGGCCGTGGGCCACGAGACCGATTTCACCATCGCCGATTTCGTCGCCGACCTGCGCGCGGCCACGCCGTCGGCCGCCGCCGAGCTCGTGGTCGGCAGAAAGGACGAGTTCCTGGGCCGCATCGATTTCCTGCGCCACGGACTCATGCGCCACATGGAAAATGCCATGCATGAAAGGAGAACGGCGCTGCAGCCGCTGCGCGGCGAGTCGGCCCTGGCCGATTTCCCCGGCCGGCTGCAGGAACTGGCCCAGCGCCTGGACGGCGGCGAGTTCGCCCTGGCGCGCCTGTTCCAGCAGGCGCTGAACCGCAAGCTCAGCCGCTGGCACCGTTCGCTGCAGCGCTTCGCCGCCTTCGACATGGGCGGTTTGGTGAAAAACCGCGGCCTGCAGGTCCAAAACCTGCGCCAGCAGGTCGGCGCCCGCTTCAGCGAACGGCTGCAGCGGCAGCGCGAGCGCATCGGGCTGCTGGCCTCCGGGCTGGCCGGCATGAACCCGGAGCGCATCCTGGCCAGGGGCTATTCCATCACCACCGACCGCCAGCAGCGGGTGGTGCGCGATGCGGCCGTCCTGGCCGCCGACGACCGCATCCGCATCCGCTTCGCCCGCGGCTCGGCCGCGGCCCGAGTGATCAAGGAGTGAATCATGAAGAAAGAGACGCTCGATTTTGAAGGGGCGCTGAAAAAACTGGAAACGATCGTGCAGAAGCTGGAAGCCCCCGATGTCCCCCTGCAGGAGGGATTTGCCCTGTACGAAGAGGGGATGAAGCTGAGCGCCCAGATGAAAAGAGAGCTCAACGAAATCGAAAGGAAAGTGAAGCTCCTGCAAAAGGACGCCAAGGGCGACCTGCAGGAAACGGACTTTGAACCCGAGGAAAATGAATGACTATCTGCAGGGCCTGAGCGCCGCCGTCGACCGCGAGCTGCTCGTCGGGCTGGACCCGCGGCGGGGGACGCTGGAAGCCGCCATGCACTATGCCCTGACGGTGAGCGGCAAGCGCCTGCGGCCGCTGCTCTTCCTCAGCCTGCTCGACGCCTGCCGCCTCGAGGCCCTGCGCCATGTCGGCCTGGCCGCGGCCCTGGAGATCATCCACACCTACTCGCTGATCCACGACGACCTGCCGGCGATGGACGACGACGACCTGCGCCGCGGCATGCCCACGGTGCACAAGCAGTTCAACGAGGCGGTGGCGCTGCTGGCCGGCGACACGCTGCTGACTTTCGCCTTTGAAAAGATCGCCGCCGCCCCGCTGGCGGCCGCACAGGTGGTGGAGATCATGGGCATCGTCACCCGCTGCATCGGCAAGGAGGGCATGGCCCAGGGACAGGCCCTGGACCTGGAGTTCCGCGGTGACGCCGCCGCCATCGCCGAGATCCACCGCCTGAAGACCGCCGAGCTGATCAAGGGCTCGCTGCTGGCCGCCGCCGTCATCGCCGGCTTCGACCCCGGGCGGCGGCTCCTGCTGGAGCAGGCCGGCATCGCTCTGGGCACGGGCTTCCAGCTGGCCGACGACCTGCTGGACATCACCGGCGACGAACAGCAGGCGGGCAAGAAGCTGCGCAAGGACAGCGGCAACCACAGCCCCAACGCGGTCCTGTATTTCGGGCTGGAGGCGGTGCGCGCCCGCATCGACGAGCATTACCGGGAAGCCTGCGCGCGGGTCGGCGAACTGGGGATCGACTTCCCGCCCTTCCTGTACCTGATGAAGACCATGCTCTACCGGAGCCAATGATGGCGCTGCTGGAAACGATCGCTTCCCCGGCGGACATCAAGAAGCTCAGCCTGGACGACCTGGCGGCGCTTTCCGAGGAGATCCGCACCCTGCTGGTGCAGGTGGTGTCGCGCAACGGCGGCCATCTCTCCTCCAACCTGGGAGCCGTCGACCTCACCCTGGCCCTGCACCGGGTGTTCGACGCCCCGCGCGACAAGATCATCTGGGACATCGGCCACCAGTGCTACACCCACAAGATCGTCACCGGCCGCCGCGGGCGCATCGGCACCATCCGCCAGCGCGGCGGTCTGCTCGGCTTCCCCGCCCGCGAGGAGAGCGAGTACGACGTGGTCAATACCGGCCATGCCTCGACCTCGCTGGGCTTCGCCTCCGGCCTGGCCATCGCCCGCGACCGCCTGGGAGACGGGCACCATATCGTGGCCGTCATCGGCGACGGCGCCCTGACCGGCGGCGTCGCCCTGGAGGCGCTGAACCACATCGGCCAGGTGAAACAGCGGCTGATCATCGTCCTGAACGACAACAAGATGTCGATCTCGCCCAATGTCGGCGGCATCTCGCGCCACCTGAACTACCTGGCCGCGGGGCGGCCCTACATCCGCCTGAAGGAAGTGATCCAGAACGTCCTCAAGGCCATCCCCGGGGTGGGCCGCACGCTGTTCGAGCTCGCCCGGAAGATCGAGGTGCTGATGCGCACCCTGATGGTCCCCGGCTCGCTGTTCGACGAGCTGGGCATCAAGTACATCGGCCCGATCAACGGCCACAGCTTCCGCGACCTGATCAAGGAGCTCGAGTCGGCCAAGAAGCACGATTTCCCGGTCCTGCTGCACGTGGTGACGCGAAAAGGGGAGGGCTACGAGCCGGCCAGCGACGACCCCAGCTCCTTTCACTCCTCGGCGCCGTTCAACATCGAGAACGGCAAGTTCCTGGGGCGGGACAAGGGGCCCTCCTATTCCGAGGTCTTCGGCCGCAGCGTGCGCCGGCTGGTCGCGGCCGACCGCCGCTTCATCGCGCTGACCGCCGCCATGCCGGAGGGCACCGGCCTGGACGCGGTGCAGAAAGAGTTCCCGGAGAATTTTTTCGACGTCGGCATCGCCGAGCAGTACATGTTCGATTTTGCCGGCGGCCTGGCCCTGGGGGGC
>CAZLSH010000043.1:4729-18984 GCA_964562095.1 uncultured Clostridia bacterium
GCGCGCCATCGACCAGGTGATCCACGACGTGGCCCTGATGCGCCTGCCGCTGGTGGTGGGCCTGGACCGCTCCGGCCTGGTCGGCGGCGACGGCCCCACCCACCAGGGGCTCTACGACATCGCCCTGCTGCAGCCGGTCCCCGGCATCGTGCTCATGGCGCCCAAGGACGAGAACGAGCTGCAGCAAATGGTCTATACCGCCAGCCGCCTCGATGGCCCGGCCTTCATCCGCTTTCCCAAGGAGCCGGGGCGCGGCGTCCCGCTGGACGGTGAGTTCCGCGAGCTCCCCCTGGGCCAGAGCGAGGTCCTGCGCAGCGGCGACCGCGTCCTGATCCTGGCCGTGGGCCCGTTGGCGTACCCCGCCCTGGCGGCGGCGGAGAAACTGGCCCAGGAGGACGGCATCGACGCCGCGGTGCTGAACGTGCGCTTTCTCAAGCCGTTGGACCGCGAGCGCATCCTGGCGCTGGCCGCCGCCAGCCAGCGGGTTGTCACCGTCGAGGACGGAGCGCTGCGCGGCGGCTTCGCCGCCATCGTCCGCGCCGAGCTCGAAAACGCCGGCGCCGGCTGCCGCTTCCTCGCCCTGGGCGTGGGCGAGGGCGAGGTGCCCCTGGCCTCGCGCAGGGAACTGCTGGCCCACTTCGGCCTGGATGCCGACGGCATCTACCGGAGCGTCAAGGAGTTCGTACAGCATCAATAGGCGATTCCTCGTGATGTGTGATAGGAAAGAAAGGAAATCGGCGTAAGGTCGAGGGCGTAAGGCGTAAGGTGGAAGTGAGGTATTTATAAGACTTAATTTCAAAATCCCAAATTCCAAATAACAAACAATAGCCAAATTCCAAATTCCAATTTCCAAAACAAAAGCTCCTCTCAATGGCATTTTCTTCGTTTTGGTCACAGTCCCCGCTAGGGATCGGGTCATTGGAATTTGGAATTTATTTGGAATTTGGTGCTTGGGATTTGGAATTTAAGTCTTTGTATTGCAGTTACATGTCCTGCGTCATCCGGCACGATGGCATGTCGCTGTTCTTGACTATTGACAGCGTTTTCTTTATGATGGTCCCATGATCGTGGGCTACAATACCGACATCAAGTACCGCCAGGAAGTATTTCACATCCAGACCGAGGACAAGGGCAAGGGCAACCCGCTGATCGAAACCCTGGTCTACCTGCACGGCGAGATCCTCCTTTCGCGGCGCATCTCCTACGCCCACCTGCTGGATTCGGCTGAAAAGATCAAGAAGGTCAAGAGCCTGATGAAGACCCAGCACGACCAGGTCATCGGCGAGCTGAAGGAGGGAAAGTTCTCGCACCTGATGTCCATGGACACCCAGGACATCGAGGACAAAACCCTCGATGAGATGGTCCTGGAATACCTGCAGAACGAAAACCCCTGAACGTGCCCGACCGCGTCCTGCTCATCGACGGCATGTACCTCGTGTTCAGCTCGTTCTACGCCCATCCGGCCATGCGCACGCTGGGCAATGAGCCCACCGGCGCCGTCTTCGGTTTCATCAGCCGCATGGAAAGCCTGATCCAGGAGCTGCGCCCCGGCCGCCTGGCCGTGGCCTTCGACTCCAAGGAGAAAACCTTTCGCCGCGAGCTGTACCCCGAGTACAAGGCCAAGCGCCAGCTGCCGCCCGAGGAGCTCGTCCAGCAGCTGCCCGCCGTGCGCGAGTACCTGCAGGGCCGCGGCATCCACGCGCTGGAGAAACCGGGCCTCGAGGGCGACGACATCATCGCCCTGCTGGCCAAGCGCTACGCCGCCGCCGGCAGCGAGGTGCTGATCTTTTCCGCCGACAAGGACCTTTTCCAGCTGGTGGGCGGAGACGTTTTCGTCTACCACCCCAAGCTGAAGAAAAAGCTGGGCCGCGGCGAGGTGAAGGAATTCTTCGGGGTTTTCCCCGAGCAGGTCGTCGATTACCTCTCGCTGGCCGGCGACGCCTCGGACAACATCCCCGGCATCCCGGGGGTCGGCGACAAGACGGCGACGCGGCTGATCGAAAAATTCGGCAGCCTGGACGCCATGCTGCAGGACCTGGACCAGGTGCAGGGCAAGCTGCGGGAAAGGATCGCCGCCAATGCCCACCTGTTCGCCAAGTGGCGCCCGCTGCTGGACTTGAACCGCATTCCGGAGACGGGCATCGAACTGGAGGTGCCGCCCTTCCAGCCCCGCTGCGGCCAGCCGCTGCTGGATCTCTACCGCCGCCTGCAATTCCACAGCCTGCTGAGAAAGGCGGGCACCGCCCCGGCGCCACCCGAAGCCGGCGCAGCCGGAGCCGGGCCGGCCGTGCGCCTGGTCGCGGACCGCGCCGGTCTGAAAGCGCTGGCGGCCAGGGTGCGCGAGGCGGCGAGCTTCGCCTGGGATATCGAGACCACGGCGCTCGACTTCACCGCGGCGCGGATCGTCGGCCTGGGCCTGGCGCTGCCCGGCGCCGCCTATTACATCCCCTTCCTCGTCCCCGCCGCCGAGGCGGGCCGCTTCCACCTGACCTTCGACGAATTCCGCGCGGAGATGGCGGACATCTTCGCCGCCGCCGCGATCAAAAAAACCGGGCACAACCTGAAGTTCGACCTGCTGCATTTCCGGCGGCAGGGGCTGGCGGTGGCCGGCGTCGAACACGACACCATGATCATGTCCTACCTGCTGTTTCCGAACCGCCGTGCCCACCCGCTCAAGGAGCTGAGCGCCGAGTTCCTGGGTCTGCGGCCCACGACCTACGCGGAACTGGCCGGCAAGGGCAGGAACCAGCTGCCGCTGGAGGAAATCGCGGTCGAGAAGGTCGCGGCCTACTGCGCCGCCGACGCCGACGGCTCCGCCCGGCTGGCCGGCAAGCTCCAGCCGCTGCTGGAGGAAAGGAAGCTCCTGCAGCTGTACCGCGACATCGAGATGCCGCTGGCCGGCGTGCTGCTGGACATGGAGTGGCACGGCATCGGCGTCGACCGGGCCTTCCTGCAGGAGGCCGACGGCCGCCTGCGCGAACAGATCGCCCGCGCCGAGCGGGAGGCGCGGGAACTGGCCGGCTATGATTTCAACCTGAATTCCCCCCAGCAGCTGGCCGAGCTGCTCTTTGAGAAAATGAACCTGCCGCTGAGCAAAAAGACGCGCAAGACCAAGGCGCAGTCGACCGACATCGAGGTGCTCAGCGAGCTCAAGGAATTCCCCGTCGTCGAGAAGATCATCGCCCACCGCACGTTCAAGAAGCTGCACGCCACCTACGTCCAGGGCCTGCTGGAAAACCTGGACGACGAGGATCGCGTCCATACCCAGTTCAACCAGACGGTCACGGCCACCGGCCGTCTCTCCTCATCCAACCCCAACCTGCAGAACATCCCGGTCGGCGCGACGGCCGGGCTCAACCTGCGCCGGGCCTTCATCGCCGCCCCCGGGCGGCGGCTGCTGTCGGCCGACTATTCCCAAATCGAACTGCGGGTCATGGCCCATTTTTCCGGGGACGCCAACCTGCTGCGCGCTTTCGCCGAAGGGGCCGACATCCACCAGCGCACCGCCGACCTGGTCTTCGGCGGCGATCTCTTCAGCCCGCGCCCCGAGCTGCGCCGGCGGGCCAAGATCATCAATTTTTCCATCCTCTACGGCAGCGGCGCCTATTCCCTGGCCAAGGAGCTGGGGGTGAGCTTTGCCGAAGCCAGGCAGTTCATCGAGCGCTACTTCGAGACCTACAGCGGCGTCAAGCGCTTCATGGACCGGGTGATCGCCGACGCCGAGCAGGATCCCGAAGTGCGCACCCTGGCCGGCCGCGTGCGCCCCATCCCCGAGGTGCAGAGCTCGAACCGCACCGTCAAGGAGAACGGCAACCGCATGGCGGTCAACACGGTCATCCAGGGCAGCGCCGCCGACATCATCAAGATCGCCATGATCCGCATCCACCGGGGGCTGAGCTCGATGGCGAGCCGCCTGCTGCTGCAGGTCCATGACGAGCTGGTCTTCGAATGCCCGCCCGGGGAGGAACAGCGGCTTGCCGCCCTGGTGCGCGACGGCATGGAAAACGCCGTGCAGCTGAAGGTGCCGCTGACCGTGAGCGTGAAATCGGGAGTCAACTGGGCCGACATGGATCCCATTCAGGAGCCGGCATGAAGGAAATCGACGCGGCGAAATTCAAGCAGATCGTCCGCCACGGCATGGAGCACCTGTTTCGCGACCGGGAGACGCTCAACCGCATCAACGTTTTCCCCGTCGCCGACGGCGACACCGGCGACAACCTGGTCCACACCCTGAAGCCCGTTTACGACGGCATGGACGGCTGGCAGGAAACGCGCCTGGACGATACGGCCGGGCGCCTGGCCCAGGCGATGCTGCGTTCGGCCAAGGGCAATTCCGGGGTCATTTTCTCGCAGTTTTTTTTCGCCTTCGCCCAGGCCATGAAGGGCCTGGCGGCGATCGGGCCGGCCGACTTCAGCCTGGCCATGGAAAAAGCGGTGCGCGAGACCTACGCCGCGGTGGCCGACCCCCGCGAGGGGACGATCCTGACCGTGCTGCGCCACACGGCCGAGGAGTTCAAGCGCCTGGCCCTGAGCGGCGAGCACTACCAGGTCATTTTCGAGAAAGCGATCATCAAGGCCAAGGAGATCCTGGAGAAGACGCGGGACATGCTGCCGCAAATGAAGAAAGCGAAAGTGGTCGATGCCGGCGGGCTGGGATTTTTCCTTTTCTTCAAGGGCATGTCGGCGGCGATGGGCGGCCGCGCCGCCGGCGGCGACGGGGACGGCCAGGATGCCGGCGCCGGCTTTGACCGGCAGCCGCTGGCCGTCGATCCCGCCGAGCTGGCCTTCTGCGCCGAATGGCTGGTGCGTCCCAAGGGCCGGGACCGCGAGTTCTTCAAGGAACTCCTGCGCAGCCACGGCGATTCGCTGCTGACCGCCGGCGACGGCGGCCTTTTGCACCTGCACCTGCACACCGACGACCCGCAGGCGGCGGAAGCGGAGATCGCCCGCCACGGCGAGATCCTGTCGCGCAAGGTCGATTCGCTGCGCCCGGCGGACAAGGATTGCCCGGAGCTCGACGTGGCGTTGCTCATCGATTCGGCCGTCGATATCCCCGAGGCGACGGAGCGGGCTTTGGGCGTCGGCGTCGTGCCGCTGCAGATCCTGCTCAACGAGCGCTACCTGCGCGACCGGCAGGAGATCGCCAAGGAGGAACTGTACCGGCGCATGCGCGCCGAGAAGGACCTGGCCGTCAAGACGTCGCAGCCGACGCCGGCGGATTTCAAGGCCGCGTTCGAATCCGCCCTGGCCCGCAAGCGCCGGGTGCTGCTGTTCAGCCTTTCCTCGCGCTTGAGCGGCGCCTTCCAGAACGCCCAGGCGGCGGTGCGCCTGCTGCCGGAGGCCGACCGGGACCGGGTGCGCGTCGTCGACACGCTCAACGTCTCGGCCGGCAGCGGCCTGCTCTTCTGCCGCGCCCTGCGGCTCCTGGAGCAGGGTTTGGATTTCGAGAGCGCCGCAGCCGACGTCGAGAGCCGGCGCGGCCGGGTGGTCTCCCTGGGGTACGTCGAGTCGCTGGAATACGCCGTGCGCGGCGGCCGCCTGCCCGCGGCGGCCGGCTGGCTGCAGCGCCGCCTCGGCATCCGGCCGCTGGTCGCCTTCGAGAAGGGCAGGCTGGTGCGCAAGGGGGCCCTGCTCAGCGCCCGCAACAAGGAACGCAAGGTCGTGCGCCGCCTGCTCAAAAAGCTGAATCCCCAAGCATCCTATGCGCTGGGAATCGTCTATACCGACAACCCGCAGGCGGCCCTGCATCTGGAGGACGAACTGGCCAAATCACGGCTGAAGATCTCGGCCATGTACCAGGTCGTCGGCGCCGCCGTCCTCGGCGCCCATGCCGGCCCGGGGACATTCTGCCTGTTCGCCCTGCCCGACCCGGAAACGGCCGGTTGAATTCCCAAGGAGGCCCGATGGAAGGAAAGATCAAGCTGGGCATCAGTTCCTGCCTGCTGGGGAACAAGGTGCGCTTCGACGGCGGCCACAAGTTCGACCCTTTCCTGGCCAACATCCTGGGGCAGTACGCGGACTACGTCCCGGTATGCCCCGAGGTCGAGTCGGGATTCCCGGTGCCGCGCGAGGCCTTCCGCCTGGTCGGCGATCCGGACCGGCCGCGGCTGCTGACCCGCCAGAGCGGCCTGGACGCCACGCCGCAAATGGAGCGCTGGATCGCCGGGAAACTGCCGCAATTGGAAAAGGCGGGGCTGTGCGGCTTCATCTTCAAGAGCCGCTCGCCCTCCAGCGGCATGGAGCGCGTCAAGGTGTACAACGACAAGGGCATGGCCGAGAAAAAGGGGGTGGGGATATTCGCCCGGGCGTTGATGGATCGACTGAGGCTGCTGCCGGTGGAGGAGGAGGGGCGGCTGCAGGACATCGGGCTGCGAGAGAACTTCATCGAGCGCATCTTCGCCTATCGCCGCTGGCGCGAGCTGGCAGCCGGCGGCGCCACGGCCGGGAAACTGGTCGACTTCCAGCGCCGCCACAAGTACCTGCTCATGGCCCACAGCCCGGAAATGACCCGGCGGCTCGGGAAGCTCGTTGCCGCCGCCGGGACGCGGCCCTTGAGCGGGATCCTGCCGGAATACGAAGAGCTGTTGATGACGGCGCTGAAGCAGAAGGCCACGGTGCGCAAGCATGTCAACGTGCTGCAGCACATGCTCGGCTATTTCAAGAAACAGCTCGACGATTTCGATAAAAGGGAAATGCTGGGCCTGATCGAGAAATACCACCAGAACCTGGTGCCGCTGATCGTCCCCGTCACCCTGCTGAAGCACTACATCGACAAGTTCCAGGAGCCGTATCTCAAGGACCAATACTACCTGGACCCGCACCCGCTGGAGCTCAAGCTCAGGAATCATGCCTAGGTTGGCCTCCGGCCTCCCGACCTGCACCGGAGTTCGATGTTCGACGTTCGAAGTTCGCTGTAAAAAAATCCATTGAAAGAAAATATCAAACAGATTGTAATCGGGTGAATGCCCGCTTCTTTTCTTCAACCTCGAACCTCGAACCTCGAACTTCGAACCTGTTCTTGCTATCTCCTCGGGAACCAGGGAATGAACTTGGACGTGCGCCGCTTGTATTCCTCCCAGTCGGGGCGGCCGGCGTATTTTTTCTCGAGCAGCGGCACGCCGGATACGAAGAGCAGGAGGCCAGTGATGACGATCGGGCCGGCCAGCCCGAGCCAGCCGCGCGGCGCCGAGAGGGCGATGACGGCGATGCCCCACCAGCCGAGCGCCTCGCCGAAATAGTTGGGGTGGCGGCTGAAGCGCCAGAGGCCGGAGCCGATCAGCTTCCCCCGGTTGGCGGGGTTCATGCGGAAAGAGGCCAGCTGGCGGTCGCCAATGCTCTCGAAGAGAAAGCCTTTCAGCCACATCAGCACGCCGAGAAGGTCCAGCCAGTTCAGCGGCGGCTGCGGCTGGCCGACGATGAGCAGCACCGGCGCCAGGATCAGCAGCATGAAGAACCCCTGCAGCATGAAGACCTGCAGGAAGCTGCGGGCGACGAACCAGCGGCCCCATTGGCGGCGCCAGGCGGCGTAGCGGAAATCCTCTTCCTTGCCGCGATTGCGGCGGAAGATATGCCATGCCAGACGCCCCCCCCAGATGGAAACCAAAGCCAGGACCAGCCACTGGCGGGGCTGTTCCTGGGCGCGGAACAGGAAAACCGCCCAGCCGGTCACGATAAATCCGGGACCCCAGGCGATGTCGGCGATGCCGTTGTTCCTCTTCAGCAGGGCGGCGATGAAGGCGCAGGTCATGTAAATGCCGATGACCAGCGCCGCGAAGGCAGCCATCCTGACCATGCGGACCTCCTTGTCGCGCGCTACAGCCGCCCCAGCCTTTCCAGCAGGCGCCGGGCGCGCAACGCGCTCTTCTCCTTGTCCTTGATCTCCAGCATGATGTCGAAATCGAGGCCGTGGCTGGCGGCGATGAAGCGGCCGAAATGCCTCGTGTCGATGCTCTCGGCGTGGCTGCCCGGGCGCGCGCCCCTTTTCTGCGAGCTGTAGTCGATCATGGGCGGGCCGTCCTTCTTTTTCCAGCTGGCGGCGGCCAGCGCCAGCGCCGCGGCCGTGCTCTCGCCGCCATGGTTCAGCTGGTGGTGGAACGAGTCGAAGAGGACGGGGATCCCGGTGCGGCGGTGGATCTCCAGGCAGTCGGCGACGGTAAACAGGCGATCATCGTTCTCCACCGCCAGGCGCCGGCGCACCGCCGCGGCGAGGAGCTCGAAGCGCGAGCAGAAGCGGGCGATCGCCGCCGCCTTGTCGCCGTAGACCCCGCCGGCATGGACCTGGATGCGCGCCGTGTCGTCGAGACCCAGCGCCTCGAGGACGCGGGCATGATACTCCAGCTCGGCGGCGCTGCGGCGGAAAATGCCTTCGTCCAATGAATTGATCAGGGTGAACTGGTCGGGGTGCATGGAGATGCGCATGCGCTGGCGGCGGATGAAGCGCCCCAGGGCGGCGAAGCGCGAAGCGAATTCCCGTTGCCAGGGAAAGGTGCAGACCGGGTGCGAGGCGAAGGGGATCAGGTCGGAGGTGATGCGCAGGAAAAGCAGGCCGTTGGCGCGGTTGAACTCCAGCATGCGCTCCAGGCAGTCCAGGTTCTCCCGGACCGCCCCGGCAAGCCGGGCGGCGGAGTAGGAAGCCAGGCGGAACGTGCGGCTGGGGGTGCAGCCGATGGAGCGGTTGAGGCAGGGGTAGCCGATCTTCATGGCATCGCCGCCGTATTGGACGCGTGCTTCATGCCCTGATTATACGCGAGATGGGCATGCCCCGGCAACCGCGGCCCGCCGCTGACCCTCGGGCCGGGCCATTCTATGGTATAATGACCCGCACAGGCAGGAGAAGAAGCGGATTTCCTGGCAAAAAATGAAACTGAACTGGAAGTTCATCCTGGCATGCCCGCTGCTGCCGGCGTTGCTGCTGCGGGCCGGCGGCTGCCGGCGCCAACCCGTCCCCAGCGGGCTGGCCGCCGCCGCGGCCTCGATCGCCGCCCCCGCCGGGGCCGAAAAAAGGTTCGGGGAATTGCGCGCCAACGACCCCGACCTGGCCCAGGTCCTGCGGCCGGGAACGATCAACACGCTGCTGGCGGGGAACCCCTGGGCCGGGCGCATCCGCGAGAGCGGGGTCTCGCAGCAGGCCTTGTTCTTTGTCGACGACATGAGCGCCCACTGGGACGTGGAACGGGGCGGCAAGCGCCGCCTGGCTTTTTCCATATTCCATCCCGCCGGCTCGCAACTCTCCTACCGCGTCCATTTCGCGGCGCGGGGGAGGAAATGGCTGGCCTATGAAAGGAAGGCCACGCGCCGGCAGTTCTTCCACGAGGCCGTCGAATTGGATCCTTCCTGGCGGGACCTGCGCGTCACCCTCGAGACCCGGGGGCAAGGGATCGGCGCCTGGGTGAATCCCCGTCTCATCGCCGACCGGAAAAAGCCGCGGGTGTTCGTCGTGATCGTCCTGGACTCGGTGCGCGCCGACCACACCTCACTGCACGGCTATGCCCGCGATACGACCCCGGCCTGGGCCGCGCTGGGCCGCGACGGGCGCGTGTTCCGCCGGGCCTATTCCACCAGCAGCTGGACGCTGCCGGCCCATGTCTCGATGTTCAGCGGCCGCGACCTGCCGGACCACCGCGTGCTGGGGCCGACCGACCGCATCGGCGAGGACTACCCGCTGCTGGCCGAAGTGTTCCAGAAGAACGGCTTCACCACCGCCGCCTTCACCGGCGGCGGCTTCGTCGACGCCCAATTCGGCTTTCACCGCGGCTTCCAGGTTTATTCGAACCGGCCGGGCGGCGTTTTTCTCATGGACTCGGCCGAGAGGGTGCTGCGTCACTTCAAGAGCTTCGCCGACCAGCACTGGGGCGAGGACCTGTTCGTGTTCCTCCATACCTACCAGGCGCACGCGCCCTACAAGTTTCCCTCGCGTTTCAAGCCCGCCCTCAACCCCGGGCTGAAAAGCAACCTGCTCGGGCCCGGGAATTTCCTGGGCGGACAGAAGACCGCCTGCTTCCGGGAACTCGCCGCCGCCGACCGCCGGGAACTGATCGACCTGTACGACACGGCGATCTACTATGCCGACCAGGCGCTGGCCGGGGGCGTGGCCGGCTACCTGAAGGAGAAAGGGGCGTACGACGAGGCGACGATCGCCGTCGTCAGCGACCATGGCGAGGAGTTCTACGACCACGGCAGCTGGGAGCACGGGCACAGCCTGTACGGGGAGTTGATCCGCATCCCGATGGTGATCAAGTTCCCGCACGGCCGGCGCCGCGGCCCGGACGACGGCTTGACCTCCATCGCCGATCTCCCGAGCCTGCTGCTGCAGGCGGCGGGGCTGGACGCGCCGCCCGGCTTCGCGCCGGCCCTGCGCCGCGAGCCCAAGCGCGTCCTGGCCGCGGCCCTGCCTGTGTCGCCCATCATCATGGGCATACCGGCCAAGGTCGCCTTCGTCAACGAACGCTTCCATTTCATCCATAACCAGATCGACCGCCGGGCATTGGCGGCCTTCGACCCGCCACCCCGCGAGCCCCGGCTGTACGAGCTGTACGATCTGCGGGACGAAGGCCAGCTGCGCGACCTGGCCGGGGGCCGCCCGCCGGCCCTGAAAGAATTCCATGAGCGCCTGGCGGCCTACCTGCGGCGGCTGCGCGCCGCCCGCGGCAGCGGCGGCGCGCTGGATGACGGCCTGCGCCGGGAGCTGAAGTCCCTCGGCTACCTGGGCGACTGAGAAAGCGGGCCGGAGCGGCCGGATCAGCCCTTCTGGATCCTGGCCACCGTGATCTCCTGCTGGCCGTCGTACTTGCCATTGAGATCCTTGTAGGACATGAGCGGCGCCTCGGAACTCTCGACGAAGACGACTTGGGCGATGCCCTGGCCGGCGTGGACGACGGCGGGCCGCGCGCCGCAGTTGGCGATGGAGATGGTCAGGTATCCCGTCCACTCGGGCTCGAGCGGCGTGACGTTGACCAGCACTCCGCAGCGGGCGTAGGTGGACTTGCCGAAGACCAGGCCCAGGACCGTCTTGGGCATGCGGAAATACTCCAGGCTGCGGCCCAGGATGAACTGACCCGGAGGGATGAGGATAGCGTCGGCGCTGAGCAACTCGAAGTCGGCCTCGCTGACCCGGTGCGGGTCCAGGGGCGCGGCCGCGAGCACCGGGCGGCGGTAGGTGCGGTCGAGGCGCAGGTCGTAGCCGAAGGGCCCCAGGCCGTAGGAAACCACTCCGGCGCGCACCGAGGAGGCCACGAAAGGCTCCAGCAGGCGATGCTGCTCCGCCTGCTCACGGATCCAGCGCGAGGACTTGAGCATCAGAGGAGCGAATAGCGCGAGACCTTGTGGCTGATCAGATAGTACAGCTTGCTCAGGTACTCGATGCCGTTGGTCAGGTCCTTGGAGAACTTGAACTGGTACTTGACGTAGTTCGTCTCCTCGGCCAGGCGCAGCTTGTTCTCGAATTCGACGGTGAAGTCCTTCAGCTCGATCATCAGGTTCTGCAGCAGCAGCAGGTTGTCGATGCTCTCGATCAGGGTGACGGTCGGCGTGCTCTTCAGGTCGCTCCTGGGGATCAGCTTGATGCGTTCCAGGGCCTCGGCGTTCAATTCCTTGACCAGGTAGTCGATCTCGTCCAGGTAGGGCTTCTTGTAATCTTCGAAATAGCGCAGCTTGTGGACGGCGCGCTCCTGGATCTTGGCATTCTGCTCCAGCAGCGAGTGGAACAGCTCGTGCAGCCCCAGGTGCTCCTTGTCGAATTTCTTCAGGTCGATGAAGGCGCGGCCGAGGTAGATCTTGTCATTGTAGGAGTTCAGCAGCTCGTCCTGGTAGTGGGAATAGAACTTGACCTCGAAGCGGCCGTGGTCGCGGTAGCGCAGGCGGCTGATCAGGACATCCTGCTCGCTGGCCAGGTAACTGGCGTTCTCCTCGATCACGGCGCTGTAGATGAACAGCGTGCCGACGATGAAGTCCTTCAGGCTGTCCATGAACTCCTCGTTCTGGGCCAGGAAGCCGGTGAGCTCCGGGAAGGATTCGCCGCGCAGCACGGTGTAATAGGGCGAAAACAGCATGTGCCCGCCGCGCAAAAACAGCTCGAGGTGAAAGTTCTCGCGCACCCTCTTGAACAGGTTGTTGTGCTGGATGACCGGCAGGTTCTCCAACCGCTTGCCGCTGAACTTGCCCAAAACGTTCAATGTTTCCACGCGTGCCTCCGCAGTGGGGATTATAGGCGAATGCAAGCGCAAAGTAAACCGCCCGGCCGGGGGGGCGGCCGTTGACTTTCCCGCGGCGATTTTTTATCATGGATCCTCATGAAAAGACTGCCGTACATGGCTTTCCCGGTGCTGTTCGCCCTGCTGCCGCTGAGCCTGTTCCTGCTGCTCTACCGGCCGGCGCCGGCCTCGCCGGAAATGACCAGCGCCTGCCTGGTGTTCCTGACCGCGCTCGGCTGGTGCGCGCTGATCGATTTCAACTGCCGGGAGCTGAAGCGGCTCCAGACCTTCTACGCCGCCGCGGCGCTGCTGGTCTCGCTGCTGATCGTCGGCGTGTTCCGGCCGTTCCCGGTGCTGCCCCTGTCCCATGGCCTGATGATCGTCCTGCAGGCGCTCGGGGGCGCCGGCATCGTACTCTACCTGCGCATCCTGAAGAACAAGGGGGAATAAGCCCATGAGCGACAAGCAAGCCGGCGGCCTGGCCGCCGCCGTCAGAAACACCCTGGACGAGCTCGGCCGGACGTTCGCCGCTTTCCTGAAAGCGCCGCGGGCGCTGTGGGGGGTGAATATCCCCTATGTATTCGAGGGGCTGGTCTATTTCGGCATCCTGACCATCCTGGGAAAATTCTGTTCCGAGAACCTGGCTCTGAACGACCTGCACTCGGGCTGGGTCTACGGCGGCGTCACCGGCGGCATCACCTTCGCCATGCTGCTCTTCGGAGGCGTTTCCGACAAGATCGGCGTGCGCGTCTCGCTGGCCCTGGCGCTGGGGGTGATGATGCTGGGCCGCGTCCTGGTCGCGCTTTCCGGAACCCTGGCCCTGGGCAGCGGCATGGGGTCGCCCATGTTCTTCCTCATGGCCTTCGGCCTGCTGCTGATGGTCGCCGCCTACGGACTGTACATGCCGGCGGCCTACGCCGGCGTCAAGCGCTACACCAACCCGCAGACCTCGGCCGTCGCCTATGCCGTGATCTACGGGCTGATGAACCTGGGAGCGTTCTTTTCGGGCTTCGTCTCGTCCAGCACCCGGCATGCCTTTGTCGCTCAATTCCCGCCCAACGGCCTGGCTGCGGTTTTCTGGATCTATGCCGTCATCACCCTTTGCGGCTCCCTGCTCACCCTCTGGCTGATCACGCGCCGGGTCGACCGCCAGGCGGTCGAACGCGTGGCGCGCGAGACCCGCGCCATGAGCACTCCCGAGCAGAACCGGGCCGCCGACGCCAAGGCGGAAGCGCCGCGCGCCCCGGCCGGGCCGCGCCTGCCGCTGCTGCCCTTTCTATCCTGGCTGGTGGCCTGCCTGGGGTCGCTGGCCCTGGTCGTCCTCGCCCGCACGGGCAAGATCATCGTCCCGGGATACGCCGTATTCGCGCTCCTGGGCTTCACGCTCCTGGGAGCGGTCTGGGAGTTCCTGCGCCGTCGCCCCGACCACCCCTTCCGCGACGGCCGCTTCGTTTTTTTCATCTTCATCCTCATCCCGGTGCAGACGCTGTTCGCCCACAACTGGCTGACCATTCCCTATTATCTTGACCGGGCCTTCGCCGGCACGGGCGTCAGCCGCTACTTCGAGGTCTTTTCCAACCTCAATCCGCTGCTGATCTTCTTCCTCTCGCCGCTGATCGCGGCGCTGACGGCCCGCAGCAACGTCTACAAGATGATGATCGCCGGCACCTTCGTCATGGCCCTGCCCACCTTCCTGCTGGCCCTCGGCCCCAATGTCTATCTTTTCCTGCTGTACATCCTGCTGATGTCGGTGGGCGAGGCCATGTGGCAGCCGCGCTTCCTGCAGTGGGTGGCCGAGATCGCCCCCGAGGGCAAGACCGGGCTGTACATGGGCATCGGCCAGTTCCCCTGGTTCCTGACCAAGCTGCTGACTTCGCTGTATTCGGGAGCCGTCATCGCCCGCTACTGCCCGAAACCCGGGCTGGGCCTGCCGATGAATACCGGCGCCATGTGGCTGATGTACGCCTTCATCGCCATGATCTCTCCGCTCGCCCTGGTCCTGGCCCGCAAGTGGATGGCCAAGGGCATGACGCGCCAGGGAAAATAAGAACGGGCTCCTCTCACAAA
>CAZLSH010000044.1:0-15314 GCA_964562095.1 uncultured Clostridia bacterium
AGACGTTAGACGTTAGACGCTAGACGTTAGACGCTAGCAAGAGGGAAAGAGTCTTCTCCATTAATGGCTGGTTCTTGCTAACCACTATCGTCTGGCATCTAACGTCTTCTTGATCTGCGATTGACAAAGCGAGCGGATTCAAATAAAATACAAGCTTCTGATTCACAAAGCCGGGACGAGGAGAGGAATATTGATCGCACTGGAAAAGGCCGAACTGCCTCTTAAATTATTCAAGCGCGGCAAGGTGCGCGACGTATACGAAGTGGATGGCCGCCTGCTGATCATTTCCAGCGACCGCATCTCGGCCTTTGATTTCATCCTGCCCTCGCTGATCCCGGGCAAGGGGCGCATCCTGAACCGCATCGCCGCCTTTTGGTTCGAACACACGAAGGATCTGGTCCCCAATCACGTGCTGAGCTCCGAGCCGGAAACCCTGCCTGAATTCCGGGCGCATGCCGCCATGCTGGAGCAGCGTTCGCTGCTGGCGCGCAGGCTGGACGCCTTTCCCGTCGAGGCCATCGTCCGTGCTTACCTCGCCGGCTCGGCCTGGAACGCCTACCGCAAAGAGGGGGCGATCTGCGGGGTCGAGCTGCCCCGCGGGCTCGGTTATGCCGAGCGCCTGCCGCAGCCCATATTCACTCCCACCACCAAGGCCGAAACAGGCCATGACGAGGACATCCGTTTCGACCAGCTGGCGGGACGCCTGGGGCGGGAAACGGCCGGCCAGCTTCGCGACCTTTCCCTGAAGCTCTTTGCCTTCGCCAGCGCCTACGCCCTGGAGCGCGGGATCCTCATCGCCGACTCCAAGTTCGAGTTCGGGCGCGACGGACAGGGACGGATCGTCGTGATCGACGAGATCTTCACCCCGGATTCCTCGCGCTTCTGGAAGCTGGCGGACTACCGGCCGGGTCAGGAGCCACCCTCGCTGGACAAACAGTACGTGCGCAACCACCTGCTGGCTTCATCCTGGGACAGGACATCGCCCCCCCCGGCGCTGCCGGGCGAAGTGATCGCCGCCACGGCCGAGAAATACGGGGAGATCTTCCGCATCCTGACCGGAGGCCGGCCATGAACGGGGAATGGAACATCCTGGGCCTGCGGTTCATCGGCCTCCTGGTTTTCCCCTGCCATTTCGGACGGATCCGCGGCCTGCTGCGCGGCATCCTGGTCCCGCCCCCGCCCAGCGGGACAAGCTGAACGTCAAGCGGATCCATGACAGCAAAAAAAATATCAGAACTGGCCGAACAGTTTGAAGCCCTGACCATCAAGAACCAGATGAAGATTCTGGCCGGGAAGGCGGTGAATTCCCGCTACCTCTTCTACAAGGAGATCACCGAGGAATTCGAAAAAACCCTGCTGCAGGCCCTGCTGGAAAAGTACGACTACAACCTGCTGAAGATGTCGGCCAGCGTCAAGCTGCACCGGAATTCCATCGCCAAGAAAATGAAAAAGATGAAAATCAAGGAGAAGAAGGCCAAGGCCAAGTGACCCGCCGCCCCGCGGCGTTCCGGCCGTGGGCTGCCCTTGATTGAATATTCCCCGGGGGCGTTGCCAAGCCGGCTGCCCTGTGCTATAAGGAATCGTTAAAAAAAGACGTGGAGGTGCCCCTTGCTCCTGCATCAGGAATTCATCAAGAACGCCAGGAAATTCGGGGCCAAGACGGCCATTATCGACCGCTTCCTGGACAAGAACGTCAGCTACGGCAAGGCGTTGATCGCGGCGCTGATCCTGGCCGCTAAAATCAGGAAATACCGCGACGGCTTCATCGGCATCATGATCCCCACCTCGGCGGGCTGCATGCTCACGGTGCTGGGAGTGCTCCTGTCCGGGAAAGTCCCGGTGATGATCAATTATTCCACCGGAGCCGCCGGCAATGCCGAATATGCCCAGAAAAAATGCGGCTTCAAGACCATCGTCGCCTCGCGGGCCCTGCTGGAGAAGATCGGCTGCCGGCTGGTGCCCGGCATGGTCTTCATCGAGGACATCATGGCCGGCATCGGGCCCGTCGACAAGGTGGGGGCGCTGGTCAAATCCAAGCTGCCGCTGCAGCTGCTGCTCAAGTCGGTGCACCAGGGCGAGCCTGACGACAACCTGGTCATTCTCTTCACCTCGGGCAGCGAGAAGGACCCCAAGGCGGTGCAATTGACCCACCGCAACATCGGTTCGAACGTCCTGGACATCGGCCGGGTCCTGACCGTCACCAGCGAGGATGTCATGCTGGCCAACCTGCCGCTGTTCCATGTCTTCGGCCACAACGTCGACTTCTGGCTGCCGCTGCTCTACGGCATGACCATCGTCGCCTACGCCAATCCCCTGGAATACAAGAAGGTCTGCTCCATCGTCCGCGAGGAAAAAGTGTCGCTGATGGTGGGCACGCCGAGTTTTTTTTCCGGCTACCTGCGCTCATCCGATCCCGGCGACTTCGCCTCGCTGCGCGTCGCCGTCGCCGGCGCGGACAAGACCCCCGATTCGCTGCGCGAAGGCTTCCTGCAGAAGCACGGCCTCGAGCTGCGCGAGGGCTACGGAACCACCGAGACCAGCCCGGTCGTCTCCACCAACCTGCCCGGGGCCAACAAACCGGGGAGCATCGGCAAGGTCCTGCCCAGCGTGCGGGTCAGGATCGTGGACATCCATTCCGGCGAGGCGCTGCCCCCGGGCCGGGAGGGCAAGATCCTGGTCAAGGGCGACCTGGTGATGAAGGGGTACTTCGACGACCTGGAGGAGACCTCGCTGCGCATCAAGGACGGCTGGTACGAGACGGGCGATATGGGGGTCCTGGACGAGGAAGGCTACCTGTGGCACCGCGGCCGGCTGAAGCGCTTCGTCAAGCTCGGCGGCGAGATGGTGTCGCTGGTCAGGGTGGAGACGGAGATGCTGAAGTTCCTCCCCGAGGGCATCGACTGCTGCGTGGTCGAGGTCCCCGATTCCCTCAAGGGAGCCAAAATCGTCGCCGCCGTCACCCAGCCAGTCAGCGAGCGCAAGCTGCTCAAGGCCATGGCCGCCGAGCTGCCCGCGATCGCCCTGCCCAAGCAGTTCGTGGTCCTCGGAGACTTTCCCAAGATGGGCAGCGGCAAGATCGACTTCCGCACCATCACCGAGCTGGTGCGCCGGCAGCTGCAGTCCTAGCCGAGTATCTTTTTCCCGAAACGGCGGGAAAATAAGAGTCGGGGAAGCCAAATCGCGACGGCGGGCACGGTCCGGCAGCAGGATGCGCATGGCTTTGGCAAGGTCCCCGGCCAGTTGCGGCCGACTCAGGCAAAAAGGAACGAGAACGCGGCGATGGCCAGGACATAGTAGGCGAAACGGTGGAAATGGTCCTGCACTACGATCTTCCTCAGCAGCCGGAGGGCCAGGAATCCCGCCAGGGCCGCCACCGCCACCGCCAGCGCCAGCTGCGGCCAATGGCCTCCGCCCCAGGGGACCTGGCCGGCTTCCAGCAGCATCGCCCCCAGCACCGCCGGGATGGAGAGCAGGAAGGAAAAGCGGAAGGAAAACCCGAAGTTCTGGCCGAGGATCAGGGCGACGGCGATGGTCATGCCTGAGCGCGAGACCCCGGGAGTGATGGCGATGCCCTGGGCCACGCCGATGAGCACGGCGGCGGGAAGATCGGGCATTTTTTTCTTCAGGCGCAGGTGTTTCGCGGCCAGGAGCAAGGCGGCGGTGAAGAGAAAGGCGAAACCGAGGTAGGCGGTGCCGCTGAAGAGCGATTCAAAGAAATCGCGGAATAGGAAGCCGATCAGCGCCGTCGGCAGGGTGGCGGTGGCCAGCAGCAGCAGCAGGCGTGCGTTCTCCCTTTCATAGAAGCGTAGCGCCAGTTCCCTGAGGTCCTTGAAGAAAAAGACGACGACTGCCAGCAGCGTGCCGACATGGAAGAATATGTCATAGACCAGCGGCAGGGTGGTAAAACCCAGCAGTTTCTGGAAAAGCAGCAGGTGGCCGCTGGAGCTGACCGGGAAGAACTCGCTGAACCCCTGAACGAGAGCCAGCAGGATGACCTGGATGGCGAAGGGCACGCTTACTTCGCGGCCGCGGCCAGGGTGCGGCGGATGACCTCGTCGACCTGGCGCTGGATCTTCTGCAGTTCATCTTCCGTGTCGGCCTCGTAGCGAACGACGAGCGAAGGCTGGGTGTTTGAGGCGCGCACCAGGGCCCAGCCGCGGGGGAATTGCACGCGGGCACCATCGATGTCGATCACCGGCAGGATCTTGCGGAAATGATCGCGGATGGCGTCCACGACCCGGAACTTGACGTCATCATCGCAGTCGACGCGGATCTCGGGCGTATTGAACACCTGCGGGATCGAGTCGAAGATTTCGGCCAGGCTGGCGTCGGACGCGCCGAGGATCTCCAGCAGCCGCGCGCCGGCGTAGACGGCGTCGTCAAAGCCGAACCACTTGTCGTTGAAGAAGACATGGCCGCTCACCTCGCCGGCGGCGAGGGCGTTCATTTCGAAGAGTTTCTTCTTGATCAGCGAATGCCCGGCCTTCCACATGACGGGATTGCCTCCGAGCCGGCGCACCTCGCTGTAGAAGACCTCCGAGGCCTTGACCTCGGAGATGATCGTGGCGCCCGGGTGGTCCTTCAGGATATCGCGGGCGAAAATGAGCAGGAGCTGGTCGCCCCAGAGGATGCGCCCCAGGTTGTCGACGACGCCGATGCGGTCGGCGTCGCCGTCGAGGCCGATGCCCAGGTCGGCGCCGCAGGTTCCTGGCCACTGTCGGGTCGGGATGATGGTTGGGAAAGCGGCCGTCGACGTCGCAGTACAGCGGGATGACCTCGGCGCCCAGGCGGCGGTAGAGCTCGGGGGCGGTGATGCCGCCGGTGCCGTTGCCGCCGTCGACGACGACGCGCAGCTTTTTCTTCAGCCGGACATTGTCCAGGATGTACTGCAGATACTCGGCCAGGATGTCCTTTTTCCGGACGCCACCCGGCGCCTCGGGGGGAAAAGGCCCGGAGACGGCGAGGCGGTAGATCTCCTTGACCTGGTCGCCGTACAGGGCGGCGGTGCCGAGCATGACCTTGAAACCGTTGTATTCGCTGGGATTGTGCGATGCGGTGATGATCACGGCGCCCCCGAGGTGGTGGCGGAAGGCGGCATAGTAGACTACCGGGGTCGGCACCAGCCCCAGGTCGATCACCTGCAGGCCGTAGCGGGCCAGAGTGCTGCTGAACAGCTGCTGGATGCGCGGCGAGCTGGGCCGGCCGTCCATGCCGACGGCGATCTCCTTCTTGCCCTCGCGCACGTAGATGGCGGCGACGGCCATGGCGATGCGTTCCACTGCCGGGTCGGCCAGCTCCGTTTCCGCCAGGCCCCGGATGTCATATTCCCTGAAGATCGCTTCATTGAGCATGGTGAATAACCTCCAATTAGTTCCGTATTATACCGTAGATGGATCACTTGGGCAAACAGCCATGTCGAGTGATACCCGCCAGTGAAGCCGGGTTCGCTGTTCGACGTTCGAAGTTTGAAGTTCAGGGCACTTGGAGATGTTTGAAGCTCGAAGCTGAAGATATTCAACTCATCCCCCACCCCCTTATCTTCCCAAAGAGAAGGGGCTGAAAGAAGCAAAAAGGAAGGCCCCCTCTCTTCGCAAGAGAGGGGGCACGGGGGTGAGTTTGATGAGACCGTTTCAATGACACCTATACGGTGCTGGGAAGGGGATTCAATGGTACGCAGGTCAGTTGATGTTCGACGTTCGATGTTGGAGAGTTCTTGTGATCGCTGGATGGTTTTCCTTGCTTTCGCTTTTTTGCTTTTGCCTTTTCAGGCGCAGTGCGCCAACTCTCACGCACTACGCATCACGCATAACGCTTAACGACGGCTCGTTTGACTAACCCGGGGGCATTTGCTATATTTCATCCTTATTTCCAGGCTCAAAACGGAAAGCGGCCGAAAAGCAAGGAGCGAGCGATGGGCGAGCGCATTGTTGACGTGGCCATCATCGGCGGCGGCATCGTCGGCCTGGCCACGGCCATGGCCCTGGTCCGGGCCGGGGTGCGCTCGATCGTCGTCCTCGAGGCCGAAGGCCAGCTGGCCGCCCACCAGACCGGCAACAACAGCGGCGTGATCCATTCCGGGCTGTACTATAAGCCGGGTTCGCTCAAGGCCAGGAACTGCGTGGCCGGCCGCGAAGCCCTTTACCGCTTCTGCCGCGAGCACGGCATCGAGCACGAGGCCTGCGGCAAGCTGGTCGTGGCCACGCGGGCAAGCGAAATCCCCGCGCTGGACGCCGTCGAGGCCAGGGGCCGGGCCAACGGGCTGCAGAAGCTGCGCCGACTGGGCCCCGATGAGCTGAAGGAGTATGAGCCCGGCGTCGCCGGCGTCGCCGGTCTCTGGGTGGGGGAGACGGGCATCGTCGATTATGCCCGGGTCTGCGCCAAGTATGCCGAGATCATCCAGACGCAAGGCGGCGAGATCCGCCTGAATTTCAAGGTCAACGGCTGCCGGCGCCAGGGAGCGGAACTGCTTCTCGTATCCGGCGCCGGCCGGGTGCGCTGCCGCAGCCTGGTCAATTGCGCCGGCCTGCAGTCCGACCGCCTGGCGCGCAGGTGCGGAGTCCGTCCCGGCCTGCAGATCATCCCCTTTCGCGGCGAGTACTTCCAGCTGGTGCCGCAGCGCCGCCAGCTGGTGCGCAACCTGGTCTATCCGGTCCCCGACGCCCGCTTCCCTTTTCTGGGCGTCCACTTCACGCGCCTGATCGGCGGCGGCAGGGAAGCGGGCCCGAACGCCGTCCTGGCTTTCAAGCGGCACGGTTATGAGAAGACGAGTTTCTCCCTGCGCGATACGGCGCAGATGGTTCTTTATCCCGGGTTCTGGATCATGAGCCTGAAGTACTGGAAGATGGGCTGCGGCGAGTTCTACCGCTCCTTTTCAAAGAAGGCCTTCGTCAGGGCGCTGCAGCGCCTGATCCCGGATATCCGCGCCGAGGATTTGGAGCCCGGGGCCGCAGGCGTCCGCGCCCAGGCGCTCGAGATCAACGGCTTCCTGGCCGACGATTTCCGCATCCAGCAGGCGGAGCGCATGGTCCACGTGCTCAATGCCCCCTCGCCGGCCGCCACGGCCTCGATCAGCATCGGTGAGTCGATCGCCGCCCTGGCCTTGAAAAATTTCTCTTTGCGCCCTTCGAGCGGCATGACCGCTCCCTGAACAAAGGAGGAACCATGGAATATCCCCTTGAGCGCATCCGCGGGCAATTTCCGGCGCTGGCCGCCGGCGCCGTATTTTTCGACGGTCCGGGCGGCACCCAGGTCCCGCAGGCGGTCCTCGACGCGGTCAGCGCCTACTACCGCGAGGCCAATGCCAACGAGCACGGCCGGTTCGCCTTTTCGCGGCGCAGCGACGAGATCGTCGTTGCCGGGCGCGCCGCCATGGCCGACCTGCTGAACGCCCGCGCCGGCGATGAGATCGTCTTCGGCGCCAACATGACCACCCTGACCCTGCACCTGGCGCGCATCATCGGCCGGGAGCTGCGGGCCGGCGACGAGATCGTCGTCACCCGCCTCGATCATGACGCCAATATCGCCCCCTGGCTCCACCTGCAGGAGCAGGGCGTCGTGATCCGCTGGCTGGAGTTCGATCCCGCTGACTGCACCCTGAAGCTGGAGCAACTGGAACGGACGATCACGCGACGGACGCGGCTGCTGGCCGTCGGCGGCGCTTCCAATGCCTTCGGCACGATCAATGACCTGCCCCGCATCCTGGCCGCCGCCCGCGCCGCCGGCGTTCTGACTTTCGTTGACGCCGTGCATTACGCCCCGCACCGCGCCATCGACGTCCAGCGCCTGGGCTGCGACTTCCTGGCCTGCTCGCCCTACAAGTTCTATGGCCCGCACTCGGGCGTCCTTTACGGCAGGCGCGAGGTCCTGGAGCGGCTCCAGCCCTTCAAGGTGCGGCCGGCTGCCGACAGCGCCCCCGATCGCTTTGAGACCGGGACCAAGAGCCACGAGGCGATCGCCGGTGTGGCCGCGGCCATTGATTTCCTTGCCGCCCTGGGCCGTGAGCTCGGCACGGGAGGCGATTCATATCCCGCGGGGCGCAGGCGGCATTTGAAGCAGGCCCTGGCCGTCATCAGCGATCATGAATCTTCGCTCTTCGCCCGCCTGCTCGCGGGATTGAAGGAGATCCCCGGAGTGCGCATCTACGGCATCACCGACCCGGGGCGACTCCACGAGCGCACGCCCACCGCCTGCTTCACGCTGGCCGGCATGACGCCGGCCGCGGTCGCGCAGCGGCTGGCAGAGGAGAACATCCATGTTTGGGACGGCGATTACTACGCCTGGGAAGCCATGCGCTTTCTCGGCCTGGGCGACCGGGGCGGTGCCGTGCGCGCCGGTCTCTCCATGTACAATTGCCAAGGCGAGGTGGAGCGATTTCTTAGCGCCTTGCGGCGGATGCGCTGAGGAAAAGGCAGGTCAATGAAGAAGATCGCTGTCATCGGCGGCGGAATCACCGGCTTGGCCGTGGCCCATGGCCTGGCCAAACTGGGGTTGGAGGTGACGGTTTTCGAAAAGGAAAGGGAAACGGGGGGGCTGGCCGCCGTTTTCATGTCCGGACCCGTGGCCATCGACAGGTACTACCGCCATATTTTCACCGCGCACACTGAATTGCTGGATGTGATCCGCACTCTGGGCCTGGAGGACCGGCTGGTCTTCAAAAGAGCCCGCATGGCCTATTTCTCCCAGGGAAGGATATATCCCCTGGACACGGCCACGGACCTGCTGCGCTTCGCTCCGCTGCCGATCGCCGCCCGCCTGCGCGTGGGGATCAGCGCTTCGGCTTTTGTGTTGCGGAAGCGCTGGCAGGATTTTGACGGCATTTCCGCGGCCGACTGGCTGGTCAAAAGGTGCGGCCGGCGTGGGTATGGTCTTTTCTGGGAACCGTTGCTCAAGAACAAGTTCGGCGATCGAGCCGCGGTTGTCTCCGCCGCTTGGCTCTGGGACCGCCTGCAGAGCCGGACGCGCGGCCGCATCGGCAGATCCTCTGGATCCCTGGGTTACCTGAGAGGGGGTTTCCGGCCCCTGTGCGAACGATTGGAAGCGGAAATTGTCGTACGCGGGGGGAGGATCGTGACCCAGCAGGCCATCACCGCCATTGAACGGTCAGCCGAGCCGCGGCAGGGATGGATCCTGAACGGCGACGCGCGGAGTCCCTATGCGGCCTGCATCGCTACGGTGCCGCTGCCGCAATTCACCGGACTCTCGCCGTCCCTGCCGCCGGAATACATCGCCCGGCTCGCCGGGATCGCCTACTCGCACTCCGTCTGCATGGTCCTGCGGCTGCGGGTTCCGCTCAGCCCGTATTACTGGATCAATGTCGGGGATGAAGACTTTCCCTTCGCGGTCGTTGTCGAGCACACGAACTGGATGGGCTGTGACGAATACGGCGGCCAGCACGTCGTGTATCTCTCGCGCTATTGCGCCGGCGAGGATGACGCCGCCTGGAATTCAACGGATGCGAAGCTCATTGCCGAGTATGGCCGCTACCTGAAAAAGATGTTCCCTGGTTTTCACGAGTCGCAGGTGCTGGGCGTTCATGTCCACCGGGATCGCCATACCCAGCCGATCTTCCACACCGGGTTTGCGAGCCTGCGCCCGGCCTTCGCCACGCCGCTGGCGGATCTTTTCCTGGTGAATACCAGCCAGTTTTATCCGCTCAGCCGCTGCATGAACACCAGCTTCATACTGGCCAGGGAATTCATTTCTTACTGGCGGGGAAAGGAGACGCGGCCTTGAAGGGGATCCGGCGCGGCGCCGGCTTCGCGCTGAAGCTGATCCTGTCGGGCCTCCTGGTGTATCTGATCATCGCCAAGACGGGCTTTGGCGGCCTTGCCGATTCCCTGCAGACCGTCGGGCCTGCACTCGGAGCGGCAGCGGCCCTAGCGCTGCTGTTCACTTTCTTGAAAGCGCTGAAATGGCAGCGCCTGGTCGCGGCGGCGGCGGGCGAGGGATCATCGCTGGCGGACGCGGCGAAATCCTATCTGGTCGGGATGGCGGGAGGCCTGCTGACCCCGGGTCGGGTGGGGGAAATCGCGCGAGCCGTCTTCCTGGAAAAACACGAGCGCGGCCTCATCGCCTACCTGGTGGCCGTGGACCGGGTTTTCGAGGTCGCCGCGGTGGTGCTCCTGGCCGTGCCCGGAATTGTTTTCTATGCCAATCCCCTGGCCGGGGCGACGGCGGGGATCCTGCTGGGCATGCTGCTGATCTCGCTGGTTTGGCCGGAGTTTCCGTTGCGCTGTCTTCAGCGCCTGCTGCCTCAATCCGGCCGCTTCGCCGTGGTCCAGGAAAAAGTGGCCCGCATGGTGCCCCAGCTCCAGGCCATTTCCCCGGGCATCAAGCTCAGGCAGATGGGGCTCGCCTTGCTCAGTTATGGGGTGGTGATCCTGCAATTCCACTCGCTACTGAGCAATTACCATTCTTCCCGGCTATGGACGGCCGTGCTGGCGCAGCCGCTGATCATGCTCACCAATATCCTGCCTTTCACCATCGGCGGGCTGGGCATCCGCGAGGGGGCCGCGATCGCCCTCCTGGCACCGTTTGGAGTGCCCAGGGCGCCGGCGGTATCATCCGCACTGATGTTGTTTTTCTTGAATACGGCGCTGCCGGCATTGGCCGGCGCCGTCCTGCTCCTTCTGCTCCGCAGGCCGCGGAACGGAAGACAACCCGGGCGATCCCGCTGATCCTCGCGGTTGCCGCATCTCTTTTTCGATCAGATAAATACCCTCGTCGGTTCCCGGGAAATGCACCAGCCGGCGGGCGCTCATGCGGCTGCGCTGGCGCCGCGCCGCCTGGAATTCCGCGAAGCCACCGTGAGCGGCGATCAGGATAGAGGATCCCGGGGGCGGATGGAATTCCAGGCTTCTTCCCCGGGCTGGCGGAAGGATATGCAGCTTCTTTTTCGGAAAGTAGCCCTGGAGGTCGAAATGAAAATGGTTCGCGTGCAGCGAGGACAGATCCCTTGGAAGGAAGATATGCTTCACTTCGGGATGGCGGTAGATGCTCTCCAGCGTGCGGGCGAAGCGGTCATCCTGGTGGCCGCCATAGCGGTAAAAATGGGCCGGGACCTTCAGCGCCGCCAACCGGGGCAGATTGGCGCTGAGCGCCGCCCCGGCGGCCAACAGGGCAATGCCGGTGAAAAAAGCCTGCCTGGCCTTGCGGGAGAAAGGCAGCTTGCTGATCCAGGCATCGAGCACGATCACGATGATCATGCCGCTGATGAGCTGCACGTACCACTGGGGAATGTCCTTGATCAGGTCCCAAGCCTGGCGCGTGGAGAAGGGCGTCAGGAAGATTTTTTGCGCGCGGCTGGCCGGCAATTGCCCGCGGGCCAGGAAGGAAAGGCACAGGCAGCTCAGCGTGGCGACCGGCAGAAACAAGGCCGTGCTGCGCACAGCCGCGTCCCGGTATCGTGCCCCGGCCCAGGGCAGCAGGAAAATGCCCAGCAGGCCGGCCATGGCCAGCAGCGCCGAATTCCGATAGCCATGCCTCTCATAGTGGAAGTAATACTGGGAAAAAGAAGTCTTGCCATCGCTGGGATACCAGGAAACGAAATTTCCTACTTGCGGGCGAGTGTGCGGCGGCGCGCGCACCGCCATCTTGACCGGCATCATCATGGTGCCGCCTGCCACGAACAGTATCACCGCCGCGGGCAGGAGCAGGCGCTGGGCAGAGGGCCTTTCGGGAAGCAAACGCAGCACGGCGAAAACAAGGCAAAACAGGCACAGATAGGGGATGGCAATCATTCCCAAAGCAATGGCGGCGAGCAGGAACAGCGGGGAGGCGCTGAAACCGACCGTTTTTTCGCGGTTCATGAGGCTGAACATGAAAATGACGCTGAACAGCACCGACCAGGCGCTGTCCTTGCCAAGTTCCATGACGCCGTAAAGCCCGAAAAAACTGCCGCTGAGGATGAAAAAGAGGAGAAACATGCCGGCAGCCCGATGGGCAACACCCATTCTGTCCATGCCGTAAATGACCGCGAGGCCGACCAGGAGAACCAGGAACAGCTTGTATCCCGAGGCCAGCGTCGCCAAGGGAATGCCCGGGAAAATCGCCGCCGGGAAATAGCACAGGGCGGAGAACCCGAGCGCATAACGCTGCGCATGCCAGAAATCAAATCCACCCTGCAGCATGCGGTTGGTGGCGATCAACTGGCCGGAGTCGTGGACGTGGGGGAAACGGGTGACGGCCAGCACTCCCAGCAGCAGGGCGGTCAGCAGCAGCAGGGCGTCGGCGCGGCGGCCGCAGACCGACGCATACCGCCGGCCAAGGTCGCGACTCTGTTGGGGATAAGCCCGATAAACGAGCAATAAAAAAATAACGTCCATGGCGTACTTGCCGATGCTGAGCCCGATGCGGCTGGTGAAGGGGAATTTGCGGTAAACGAGGACAACCAGGAGGAACTGCAGGGCGTTGTACAGGATCCCCAGGGCAACCGCGCTGAGGAACTGCGCGGCGCCGGGGAGCTTCCTTTCCCCAAAACGGTCCTGCAGGATGATCCACATCCCCGCTCCAGGCAAAACGACAAAAAAAAGAAAATGCAGGGTGGGGATGGCGATGATCTTGAGCCATAGGATATTCAGCGGCATGGGCCACCGCGCGTCATGGGCGATCATCCTGGTTGGGCATGGGGAACTCCGTTCATCGCTGCCGCTCATGATAACAGATATCTGAATGAATTGCATGCAACGCATCCTCGCCCCTCTTCGCGTTTGACTTCGCCCGATGAATTCCATATAATTTTCATTCCCGCACGGCGGCGATCCGTGGCTCATGCGGAGCGATCCCAGGCCGACCCGGGCCCATCAGGGAAAGGAGCGAGCGAACCATGGCCATCCATCGCTTGGATAACATCTTCAACCCGCGGCGCATCGCGTTGATCGGCGTCAGCGCCAACCCCAAGAGCGTCGGCGGCAAGGTGCTGGGCAACCTGGTCGGCAGCGGCTACCGCGGCGTCGTCTATCCGGTCAATCCCGATTTCGAGGCTGTCATGGGGATTTCCTGTTATGCCGCCCTCGACCGGCTGCCGCATTCCGTCGACGTGGGCGTCATCTGCGCCCCGGCGGCCAGGGTGCCGGCGCTGGTGCGCGAATGCGGCGAAGCGGGAATTCCCGGCGTGGTCATCGTCTCCTCCGGCTTCCGCGAGACCGGACCGGAAGGCCGGTCCCTGGAGGAACAGATCCTGGCCGAGTCGCGCCGCTTCGGTTCCATGCGCATCCTCGGGCCCAATTGCCTGGGAGTCATCGTCCCCAGCCGCCAGCTCAACATGAGCTTCGCCGGCGCCATGCCCAAGAGCGGGCACGTGGCCTTCATTTCCCAGTCGGGCGCCCTCTGCGCCGCCGTGCTGGACTGGGCGCGGGCCGAGAACATCGGTTTTTCCTGCGTGGCCTCGATCGGCAACGCCCTGGACATCGACTTCGGCGACCTGATCGACTACCTGGGCGAGGACGAGAGGACGCGCTCGATCATCCTCTACGTGGAATCGATCGGCCAGGCGCGCAAGTTCATGACTGCCGCCCGCGCTTTCGCCCGCAGCAAGCCTATCGTGGCCTACAAGGCGGGACGCTTTCCCGAGTCGGCCCAGGTGGCCGCCTCGCATACCGGCGCCCTGGCCGCCGAGGACGCCGTCTATGACGCCGCCTTCCAGCGCGCCGGCCTGGCGCGGGTGCTGGACATCGGCGAGATCTTCGACTGCGCCGAGCTCGTCGGCCGCCAAAAGGTGCCGCTGGGCCCGCGGCTGGCCGTCGTGACCAATGCCGGCGGCCCCGGCGTGATGGCCGTTGACGCGCTGATCCAGGCCGGCGGCTCCCTGGCCAAGCTGGGGGCCGATACGCTGGCCCGCCTGGACGAGGCCCTGCCGCCCTGCTGGTCGCACGGCAACCCGGTCGATGTCCTGGGCGACGCCCGATCCAAGCGCCTGGCCAAGGCGGTGGAGGTCGTATTGCAGGACCCGGGGGCGGACGCCGTGCTGGTGATCGTCACGCCGCAGGCCATGACCAACGCGACGACCATGGCCCAGGCGCTGGCGCAGCTCAAGGACCTGTCGGCCAAGCCGATCCTGGCTGCCTGGCTGGGCGGGGAAAGCATGGGCGAGGGCAGGCGGGTAATGGCCGAGGCCGGCATCGCCAACTACCGCACGCCCGAGCAGGCCGTGCGCGCGTTCATGACCCTGGTCGCCTACGCCCGCAACCTGGAGAGCCTCTATGAAACGCCGCGCGACATCCCGCTGAGCTTCACTTCCGACCGCCAGGCGCTGCACGCCGAATTCCGCCGGCTGGCCCCCGACGGCCGGCGCACCCTGGGCGAGGACGAGTCGAAAGCGCTGCTGGAGGCCTACGGCATTCCCGTGGTCATGCCGCATCCCGCCGCCTGCGCCGACGAGGCGGCCGCCCTGGCCGGGCAGATCGGCTACCCGGTGGTGCTGAAGGTGCTTTCCCCCGACATCACCCACAAGAGCGACGTCGGCGGCGTGGTCCTGGACCTGCAGGACGGCGCCGCGGTACGCCGGGCGTTCGCCGCCATCCGCGAGCGGGCGGGACGCCTGGCTCCGGCGGCCCGGCTTTCCGGGGTGACCGTGCAGCCGATGGTCCGCGACGATGAGGGGCTCGAGCTGATCCTGGGCATCAAGAGGGACCCGGTGTTCGGCACCGTAGTCCTGGCCGGCCGCGGCGGCACCGGCGCCGAGCTGTTCGCCGACCGCAGCCTGGGGTTCCCGCCCCTCAACGAGCGCCTGGCCCGGCGCATGCTCGAGTCGCTGAAGATATGGCCCCTGCTGACCGGCTACCGCGGCCGCCCGGCGGCGGCCGTCGACCGGCTGCTGGAAACCCTGATCCGCCTTTCCTATTTCGCCGCCGACTACCCCGAGATCCTGGAGCTGGACATCAACCCGCTGCTGGTGACCCCCCAGCGGGTCATCGCCCTGGACGCGCGCCTGGTCATCGAGGGGCCGCTGCCGGGAGCCGGCGGGCGAGCCTACTCCCATCTGGCCCTGCGCCCTTACCCCGAGGAGTACGTCCGCCGGGCGAGCCTGCCCGACGGAACGCCCGTTCTGCTTCGCCCCATCCGCCCCGAGGACGAGCCGTTGTGGATGGAGCTCCTGGCCGGTTGTTCGCGCGAGTCCATCTATGCCCGCTTCCGTCATTTTTTCCAATGGCAGTCGCACCAGGCGGCGGTCCGTTATTGCTTCATCGACTATGACCGCGAGATCGCCATGGTCGCCGAGCTGGAGCGGGGCGGCCGGCGCGAATTGCTGGGCGTGGGGCGCCTGGTCGCCGATCCCGACCACGAGAGCGTGGAATACGCCGTCCTGGTGGGTGACC
>CAZLSH010000044.1:15324-18427 GCA_964562095.1 uncultured Clostridia bacterium
ACAAGGGGCTGGGGAGCGTGCTGACCGAATGCTGCCTGGAGATCGCGGGCCACTGGGGATTGCGGCGCGTGGTCGCCCAAACCGGCCACGACAACGCGAGAATGCTGGCGCTTTTCAAGCGCCTGGGCTTCGCGACCACTCCCTCCGAGGACGGCTCGGTGATCGATGCCGTAATGGAGCTGCCGACGCGTTGAGCTGCCGCGAAGGCCAGCAGCCGTCAGCGATGGATGAGCCGGCTCAGAACGGGCCGGCGGATGGCAATGGCTCCGTGCGGGCACATCTCCTGGCAGCAGTAGCAGCGGATGCAGCGCCGGTAGTCGTACGCCGGCGTCCGGCCCGGATCTTCCGCCGGCGGGACGACCGCCTTGGGGTCCAGGGGGCAGACGGCGGTGCAGATGCCGCAGCGCAGGCAGCGCCTGGGGTCGATGACCGGCCGCGGCGTGATCCATTTCTTGAGGTAATAGGGAAACGAACGGTCGAAGGCCACGCCCGGGAGGCGTACGACCTGGAAATCGGGGCAGGACAGGCTCCGGCAGTCGTCGCCCACGATCTCGATGGCCTCGGCGGCGAACACGCCAAGCCCCGATTCGGCCCCCGGCGCCATGGTGGGGACGAATTCGGGTTCCAGGCGCACCAGGCGGCAGAAGACGGCGTCCAGGGCCACGGGATCGGCCGAGAGCAGCAGCACCCCCAGCGGGCGGGGAGTCCCCGAGCCCGGGCCGTTGCCCTCCATGGCCATGATGCCGTCGAGAACGTTCAGGCGCGGGTTTAGGCGGCGGCAGACGTCGACCAGCATGGCGGCGAAATGCACGCTGCGCGGCATCTTGACGTGGTATTCCCCCTTGCGCATCCCGGGCACGCAGCCGAACAGGTTCTTGACCGCCCCGGTCACGCGCATGAACCCGTGGGTCTTCATCTTGGCCAGGTTGACGATGCCGTCGGCGTCGAGCGCCTCGCGCGCCAGCACCATCTGCCTGGCGATCAGGGCGTCATGGAAGCTCAGCTGGACCGGCAGGGAAAGGTCGGCCATTTCGGCGCCTATGGCTGCCGCCGCCGCCGCCAGCCCCGATTTGGCCGCCGCCGCGGCGAAGGCGCCGAATCCCGGCGAGTCGCCATAGCGCAGGCGGGCGTTCCGTTCCTGCAGCAGGCGTCCCATGGCCTGGAAAACCGCCGGATGGGTGGTGACGTGCCTTTCCGGGGGCGCGCCGATCAGCACGTTGGGCTTGAGCAGGATGCGTTCGCCGGGGGCGGCGAAGCGCTCGATGCCGCCCAGCAGGCTGACTCCGCGACGCAGCGCCGCCAGCACCCGGGCATCGTCGTAATCGGGACAGGCGACCATGGCAACGACGGATTTCGCGGCTCGATCCCGGGTAGGGCCGTTCATGGCCGAACGTCCGGCTATTCGAACTTGTGGTAAGCGGGGCGGCCGCGATCGCTCTCGTTGCCCTTGCGGTCGACGGCGGCGACGGCGTACATATATTCCTGCCCCTTGACCACCTGGCGGTCGCGATAGAAGTTCTCGGCCACCGAAGCTTCCAGGATCTTGAACTCCCGCTCCGTGAACGGCCTGCGGTATATGACATAATGGTCCAGGTCCAGGTCACGCACGGCCTCCCAAGAAAGGAAGATATGGTCCCCGGCGGTAAAGGTGACCAGGTTGGCCGGGACGTCGGGGGGGTAGGCGTCATGGACGCTGATTTTGACGATGGCCGACGGGGCGCTCTCGATGCGCTCGGCGAGCAGACTGGATACGCGATACTCGTAGTCACCGTCCATGCCGGTGTCGCGGTCCTCGAAGTATTCCCCCCTGACCGGCTTGTCGCTGACGGGGACGAAGCCGCCGGCATCCTTTGCCGGGGCGCCCTGGATCGCCGGAACCGCGGCGCTGATGCGGCGGTAGACGCGATAGCCCAGGAGGGCGGGGAGTGGCTGGCCCTCGCTGTCGACCCGGGGCGGGTCCCATTTCAGCACCACCACCTTGCCCTCGTGGCCGATCTTCAGGCTGCGCAGCGCTTCGGGGGGCGGGAGCGTGGCGATCTTCTTCACGGCGCCCAGAGGCGAGCGCGTCCTGCCGTAATAGTACGCCACGGCGAAGGCGTGTTCCTTTTCCTTGAGCATCCTGGCCTTGAAAGGGATGGCGAAAGTGCGCGTGTCGCCGCAGGCGCTGATCTCCTCGGCCTTGGGCCGGGCCAGGAGTTCGCTCTTCTTCTCAAAGCTGTCGGGGCTGAAGGGCTTGGCCAAATGGTATACGCCCACGCTGCGCACCTGGGACGGCTGCAGCGGGGTTTGCTGATCGGAAAGCAGGGCCGGGTATTTCCACGAAAGCTCGATCTCGTGGCCGATCTGCCGCAGCTCCAGCCCGGTTGGCGCCGGGGGCAGCAGTTCGGGTTCGAGGACCAACGGCCCTTTCTTGCCGCAACTCCACAGCAGCACGGTGGCCGCCGAAAGGAATAGGATTTGTTTTTTCATGCCGTTCACAGGATGTACTTGCTCAAGTCCCCGTCCTTGACGATGCCCTCGACCTTGCGCCGCACGTAGGCGCCGTCGATGCGTACCCGGCCGTGCTCCAGGTCGGACGCCTCGAAGGAGATGTCCTCCATCACCTTCTCCATGATGGTATGCAGGCGCCGAGCGCCGATGTTCTCCGCTGCGCTGTTGACCTCCACGGCCAGGGTGGCGATCTCATCGACGGCGTCCGGGGTGAATTCGACCTCCAGCCCCTCGGTGCCCAGCAGGTTCTGGTATTGCTTGACCAGCGCGTTCTGGGGCTCGGTCAGGATGCGCACGAAATCTTCCCGGTTCAGCGATTCCAGCTCGACGCGGATGGGGAAGCGGCCCTGCAGCTCGGGGATCATGTCGGCCGGCTTGGCCACGTGGAAGGCGCCGGCGCCGATGAACAGGATGTGGTCGGTGCGGACCATGCCGTACTTGGTGTTGACCGTGGTGCCCTCGATGATCGGCAGCAGGTCGCGCTGGACTCCTTCGCGCGATACCATGGGGCCGTGGCCGCCGCTTTCGCGGCCGGCGATCTTGTCGATCTCGTCGAGGAAGACGATGCCCATCTGCTCGCAGCGCTGGATGGCGGTCTTGGCCACCTGGTCCA
>CAZLSH010000044.1:18437-18830 GCA_964562095.1 uncultured Clostridia bacterium
CCCCGCGGGCCCAAAATGCTGGGCATCATCTCGCCGATCTGGGTGCCGATCTCCTCCACGCCGGAGGCGGAAAATATCTCCAGGGGCGTGAAGGGATTGGACTTGACCTCGACTTCGATGATCCGGTCGTTCAGCTTCCCCGCCCGCAGCAGCTTGCGCAGCTTTTCGCGGCTCTTGGCGAAGCTTTCGCCGTCGCCATCCCCGCCTTCTTCCCCGGGGACGTTTTCCTTGGCCGCCTGGGGCGCGGGGAGCAGTATGGCCAGGATCTTTTCCTCGGTGCTGCGCCGGGCCTTTTCGCCGTTCTCGGCCATTTTCTCGGCCTTGACCAGGTCGACGGCGTTGCGCACCAGATCGCGAACCAGCGATTCCACGTCGCGGCCCACGTAGCCGACC
>CAZLSH010000045.1:0-17985 GCA_964562095.1 uncultured Clostridia bacterium
ACCGCCCTGCTGGCCGCCGAGACGGGCCACCTGGTCCTCTCCACCCTGCATACCCTCGATGCGCCGGAGACGATCAACCGTATCATCTCCATGTTCCCCCCCCACCACCAGAAGCAGATCCGCATCCAGCTGGCCTCGGTGCTGAAGGCCGTCATCTCCATGCGCCTGATTCCCCGCGCCGACGGCCGGGGCCGGGTGCCGGCGGTGGAGGTCCTGATCGAGACCCCGTTCATCCAGGACTGCATCGTCACCGCCGAAAAGACCAAATTCATCAAGGAGGCGATCACTCAGGGCGTCTCCCAATACGGCATGCAGACGTTTGACCAATCGCTCTACTCCCATTACCAGCAAGGTCTGATCACCTTCGACGAAGCCTTGAAGTGGTGCACCAACCCCGACGAGTTCAAGCTGAAGAAGATCGGCCTGCAGAGCACCAAGGAGATGTCGCTCGAAGAGATGGAGAAGAGGATGTCGAAGGTCGAGGGCAACGTCGGCCCCGGCAGCCTGCCCGAGGAGACCATCAGTGACCCCCACACCCTGAGCATCGATTGATCATGACCCATTCCGAAATCCGCCGCGTCTTCCACGACTTCTTCGTCCGCCACGACCATCGCCGCGTCCTCTCCTCGCCGCTGGTCCCGGCCAAAGACCCCACCCTGCTGTTCACCAACGCCGGCATGAACCAGTTCAAGGGCGTCTTCCTGCAGGAGGAGCAGCGCGACTACCGCCGCGCCGTCACCATCCAGAAGTGCATGCGCGTCTCGGGCAAGCACAACGACTTCGACGAGGTCGGCCGCACCGACTTCCACCACACTTTCTTCGAGATGCTCGGCAATTTCTCCTTCGGCGATTATTTCAAGGAGCCGGCCTGCGCCTTCTCCTGGGAACTGCTGACCCGGCACTTCCGCCTGGCGCCCGAGCGGCTCTGGGTCACCGTCTTCCGCGACGATGACGAAGCCTTCCGCATCTGGGAAGAGCGCATCGGCGTGCCGCGGGCGCGCATCCAGCGCCTGGGGGAAAAGGACAACTTCTGGCAGATGGGCGACACCGGCCCCTGCGGCCCCTGCTCGGAGATCCACTACGACCGCGGCCCGGAGTTCGGCCCGCCGGAATTCGTCGACGGCAACCGCCGCTTCGTCGAAATCTGGAACCTGGTGTTCATGCAGTTCAGCCGCGACGCGAGCGGGACGCTGCAGCCGCTGCCCGCCCCTTCCATCGACACCGGCATGGGCATGGAACGCCTGGCCGCGGTGCTGCAGGGAGTGAGCAGCAATTACCGCACCGACCTGTTTGCGCCGATCATCGAGCGCGCCGCCGAACTGGCCGCCGTTGACCGCGAGGCCCCCGCGCTGCAGGTCGACCTCAAGGTGGTGGCCGACCATGTCCGCGCCCTGACCTTCCTTATCGCCGACGGCATCATGCCGGCCAATGACGGCCGCGGCTACGTTCTGCGCCGCCTGCTGCGCCGCGCCGTCCAGCACGGCCGGTCGCTGGGCCTGCCGGGCGCCTTTCTGCACCAGCTCAGCGGCAGGGTCGTGGAGGTGATGAAGCCCTTCTACCCGGAGCTCGAGCCCGCGCGCGGCTTCATCGCCAAGGTGATCGCCATGGAGGAGGAGCGCTTCCAGCGCACCCTGGCCAACGGGCTGAAGATCTTCGACGAACTGCTGGCCGCGGCGCTCGAGGAGAAACGGAAAACGCTTTCGGGAACCGACCTGTTCCGCCTGTCCGACACCTACGGATTTCCCCTGGATTTCGCCCGCGACCTGGCCATGGAGAAGGGCGTGGGCATCGATTTCGCCGCCTTCCAGCAGGCGCTGAAAGAGCAGAAGGACCGCTCGCGCCTCAGCCTGCAGGAGAAGCGCCGCGAAACCGCCGCCCTGCCGGGGATCGAGCGCTGGCACAGCGAATTCGTCGGTTACGACGACCTGCAGGCCGAAGCCGTGCTCCAGGCGGCCTATGTCGACGGCCGCCCGGCCGGATCCATCACCGCCGGCCAGGCGGGGATCCTGGTCTTCGACCGCACCCCCTTCTACGCCGAAAGCGGGGGCCAGGTCGGCGACAGCGGCCGCGGCCACGGCAGCGAGGCCTATTTTTCGGTGCGCGACACGAAGAAGTCCCCCGCGGGCGCGATCCTGCACGAAGTCCAGCTGCAAGAGGGCACGCTGAAGACCGGCGATGCCGTGCGGCTGGAGGTGGACGCATCCCGCCGCCAGCAGATCGCCGTGCACCATACGGCCACCCATATGCTGCACGCCGCGCTGCGCGAGGTCCTGGGCCTGCACGTCAAACAGGCGGGATCGCGCGTCGCCCCCGACAAGCTGCGCTTTGACTTCACCCACTTCAGCGCCCTGAGCGCCGACGAACTGGAGAAGGTCGAGAGCGCCGTCAACGAGAAGATCCGCGAGAACCTGCCGGTGGCCCGGCGCACGCAGCCCTATGAGGAGGCCATCCGCTCCGGCGCCATGGCCATCTTCGAGGAAAAGTACGGGGATACCGTGCGCGTCGTCTCCATGGGCGATTTTTCCAGCGAGCTGTGCGGCGGCACCCATTTGCTGGCCAGCGGCGAGATCGGCCTGTTCAAGATCATCGCGGAAAGCTCGATCTCCTCGGGCATCCGCCGCATCGAGGCATTGGCCGGCGAGGCCGCCTATCGCCAGGCGGCGCGCGACCAGGCCCTGCTGCAGCGGCTCCTGGCTCACTTCGGCCAGAAACCCGACGGGCTGCTGGATTTCCTCAAGGGGCTTGAAGCCCGCGCCCGGGAAGGCGAGAAAAAAATGAAGAAAGGAGCACCGGGCGCCGAGGCTCCCCCGCTGGACATCGCCGGGCTGATCCGGGAGGCGCGGCGCATCGCCGGCGTCCCGGTCGTGGTCGCCTCGCTGCCCAACGCCGACCGCGAGGCCCTCAGCGCCCTGGCCGACGAGATCAGGAACCGCAGCCGCGGCGTGGCCGTTCTTTTCTCCAGCGGCGACGGCCGCTCGCTGGTCGTGGCCTCGGTCTTCAAAGACTTGACAGCCAAATTCAACGCGAATATAATCATTAAAAAGGTCGCCCCCATGATCAACGGCAAGGGCGGCGGCCGCAGCGATTTCGCTCAGGCCGGCGGCGACGCCGTCGCCGATCCGGAAGAGCTGAAGGAACGCATCGGCCGCGCCCTGCAGGAGGACCATGAAGCGTAGCCTCATTGTTTTCTGCGGCGCCTGGCTTGCCGGCGGCATGCTTTTCGCCGGGCTGGTCGTCCGCCAGGACAAGAACGGCCATATCGTCCTCACCAACACCCTGGACCGCTCTTCGGGGGGCCGCGACGGCGTCACCGTTCTCCCGGCCGCCCGCTCCTATGCCGTCCCCCTGCATTACAAGGAGAAAATCCAGTCCCTGGCCCTGAAGCACGACCTGCGCGAAGACATGGTCATTGCCGTGGCCCGGGCCGAGTCGAGCTTCAATCCCTTCGCCGTCTCGCCCAAGGGCGCCGTGGGCATCATGCAGCTGATGCGCGACACGGCCCGGCAGTACGGTGTGATCAACCGCTACAACGCCCACGAGAACATCGAAGCGGGGGTGCGGCACCTGAAATACCTCTATGAGAAATACCGCGGCAGCATCCCCCTCACCCTGGCCGCCTACAACGCCGGCGAGGAAGCCGTCAGCAAGCACAACGGCATCCCGCCCTACCGCGAGACGCAAAATTACGTCCGGCGCGTGATGTCGATGATGGGCTTGGGCACCGCCGCATCGACGCCGGCCCGGACCCGGACCAAGATCTACAAATACACCGACGCCGCAGGCAGGACCATCATCACCGACACGCTCCCCGCCGAGATCGGCGGCCGGCTTGAAGTGCTCAATTAGGACGCCCGTTGCCTGAACAGAGTTCCCAACCGTTGGCGGGCCTGGGCAGGAGCGTGCTTCTCGGCGGCGGCGCCGCGGGCATTCTATCCATTTTCCCGGGCTTGAACCTGCTCAACCTGTTTTTCATGACCTGGATCGTCCTGGGCGCCGGGCTGACCATCCACCTGCTCTATCGGACGAACCCGGTGCTGCGCCGCGGCGATGCGCTGCTGGCCGGGGCATTGAGCGGCCTCGTCGGCGGCGGCGTTTTCGCCTTCCTGGGTCTCTTTTCGATCATCGGCTTGGACCAGGAAAAGCTGGAGCGCATGATCGATTCGGCCCGGGCCCTCGCTCCGTACCTGGCGAACGAGCGGACTGCCGCCATGGCCGCCGGCCCCTTCAAGGCCATGATGGCCCTGGCCATCGGCATGTTTCTGCTGCTGGCCATCGTCGCCGGGGGGCTGGCCGGCCTGGCCGCCCGCCGGCTTCTGCGCCCGGCCGCCAACGACGAACGATGAACAAGGTCCACGTCATCGTCAATCCGTCTTCCGCCCGCGGCCGCACCCTGAGGAACTGGGCGGCTATCCGCGAAGCCATTCGCGCCCACTTCCGCGAATTCAAGTTCAGCTTCACCGAAAAGCCCCGGCAGGCGACCGAAATGGCCCGCGAGCTGCTGGTCGACGGCTTCGACCTGCTGATCGGCGTCGGCGGCGACGGCACGCTGAACGAGATCAGCAACGGCTTTTTCCATCCCCGCTCGGGACAGGCCATCAACGACGACGCCGCGGTGGGCATCATCCCCTCGGGAACCGGCTCCGACTTCATCCGCTACATGAAGATCCCCAGGGATTTCGAGAAGTCGGCGGCGCGCATCAAGAACGCCAGGAACCGCAGGATCGACATGGGCCGGATCACCTATGGCGGCGGCAACGGCCGGCGCACCCAGTATTTCATCAATGTCGCCGACTTCGGCCTGGGCGCGGAGGTCATCCGCACTGTCTCCGCCATCGACGCCAGGAACCGCGGCGCGTTCACCTACTACCGCGGCCTACTGTCCACCATGATGAAATACCGCAGCAAGAAGGTGCGCCTGACCATCGACGGCGGCCAGACGCTGCAGGGCGAGTACATGATCGGCGCCGTGGCCAATGGCCGCATCTTCGGCGGCGGCATGATCATCGCCCCGCGGGCCGAGCCCGATGACGGCTATTTCGACCTGGTGCTCATCGACCCGATGGGCCGGCTCGAGATCCTGGCCAACTCGCGGCTGCTGTATGCCGGGACGATCGAACGCCACCCCAAGGTCCACATCCTCAAGGCCAGGAACATCCAGGTGGAATCGCCCGACAAAGTGCACATCGAATACGACGGTGAATTGGGGGAAACGCTCCCCGCCGAGTTCACCCTCGTCGAAAAGGCCCTGAATTTCAGGGTCTGAGCCATGATCATGGGCATCCGGAAACAAGCGAGCGCCGGCCTGCTCCTGCTGGCGTTTTGCGCCATGGCGGCCTGCTCCCGCCAGGGAAGCGGCGACGCCGCTCCCGCCGCCGGCGCGCGCGCGCGGCGGCTGAAAGCGATCATCGTCCCTCAGCCCACTTCCCTGCTGCCTCACGAAACGATCAGCTACGTCGACGGCCAGCTCAGCGATGCCATCTTCAACAACCTGGTCTACGCCGATCACAAGGGCAGCCTGGCCCCCGAGCTGGCCGAGAGCTGGGATGTTTCGGCGGATCATCGCGTGTACACGTTCCACTTGCGCCGCAACGTGCGTTTTCATGACGGGAGGCCTTTCACCGCCGCCGACGTTCTTTTCACCCTGGAGAACCTCATCGAGAAGACCCAGGCCCGGTTCGTCGAGACCCGCTTCATCGAGGGGCACGAGGATTTCCTGGCCCGGCGCTCTCCTCACGTGCGCGGCATCCTCATCCGCGACGATCATACCGTGCAGGTGCGCCTCAATGCCGAGTTCAAGTTTTTCCTGCCCTTCCTGGCCGCCGAGTACACGGCGATCCTCCCCGCCGCCCTGGCGGGCAAAAGCGAGGAGGAATTCCGCTGGCACCCGGTCGGCACGGGCCCCTTCCGCCTCGCCGCCCGGGGCAACCGCGCCATCGGCGACCATCAGTACCTCGTCTTCAGCCTGGAGAAATTCAAGGGCTACTTCGCCCCCACCGGAAACACGGAGGCCATCGACTTCTATGCCAGCAACACCTCCAGCGAAAACTCCGAACTCCGGCATTTCGACCTGGTTTTCGTTTCCGACAGCGAGATGCTCGAGTTGTCGGCGCATCCCGGGCTGACGGTCATCAATTCCTCGCCCACCATCCTCAATTTCCTGATCCTCAATCCCGGGGAGAATGCGCCCATGCGCCAGCGCCTGGTCAGGCAATTGATCCTGCACGCCATCAACCGCGAGGAACTCGTGCGCCAGGTTTTCCAGAACCAGGCCCTGCCCGCCCATTCCATGCTGCCGTTCGGTTTGCTGGGGCACAACCCCTACCACCGCCTGGAATACTCGCGCGCCGCCGCCATCCGCGCCGAGCTGCCGCCGGGCAAGATTTCGTTCACCCTGCTGACGGTGGCCAAGGACAAGCGCAGGCAGGTCGGCGAATTCGTGCGCCGCGAACTGGCCCGCTACGACGTGGAGGTGAAGCTGGTCGTCATGAACGACCCGTTCGCCTACTTCACGCGCGGCATCCATGAGGCCGAAGGCAGCATCATCCTGGGCGGCATCCCGGACTACCCCGCCGCCTTCCATTTTCTTTCGCACCTGGTGGAGCCCAACGGCTATTACAATGCCCGCAAATTCTCCCTGCCCGGCCTGCAGGCCAAGATCGCCATGCTGCCCAGCGCGGACACGGTCAACGAAGCCCGCATGCTGGCCGAGATCCGCGCCGATCTGGAGAAGGAGGCGCTGTACATCCCGCTGTATCACTACTCGAATTTCATCGCCTTGCGCCGCCGCATCCAGTCCATCACATTCAAGTACGGCGAGGTCGCCGACCTGGCCCGCCTGGAGGTCACCGAATGAACCCGTCGCTCAACCGCATCAAGGACTCGCTGCTGGCCGGCCAGCCGATCGTGCAGATCGTCTCCTTCGAGGAGAAGCGCGTCGAGGGTTTCCTGAGAAAGCTCTGCCAGCAGACGCTGAAAAGCCAGAACGTTTATTCCTGGGACAGCCGCAACGGCCTCAGCCTGGGCGAGACGCCCGTGCCCGACAGCGGCCCCCCGGCCCGGGCGCTGGACGCGGCGCTGGCGGTCCGCGAGCCGGCTTTCTTCGTTTTCAAGGACCTGACGCCAAGGCTGCGCGACTCGCTGGACCTCATTCGCCAGGTGCGCGAGTGCTACCTGCAGTTCAAGAACAGCCGCAAATTCCTCTTTCTGCTGTCCCCCGACGACTTCCTGCCGGCGAGCCTGAAGAAGGAGGTGGACATCATCCAGTTCGAGCTGCCCGATTACGAGGAGCTGGAGGCCCTGTTCAACAAGTTCCTGGATTCGCTGGCCAAGGCCGGCGCCCAGGTGCAGCTCAGCGAGGAGGAAAAGAGGAATTTCGTCACCGCCGTGCAGGGGTTGACCCTGGACGAGGCCTACAAGGCCTACATGAAGGCCTTCCAGGGGCAGGCCCGCATCCACATCGGCATGATCGAAAAGATCCATCTGGAAAAGAAGCAGCTGATCCTGAAGGAGAACGTCCTGGAGTATTTCACCCATGTCCTGACCCTGGAGGACATGGGCGGGCTGGACAAGCTGAAGGACTGGCTGCTGAAAAGGAAGAAGGCCTTTTCCAAGGAGGCGCGCGAATTCGGCCTGGACAAGCCCAAGGGCATTTTGACCATGGGCGTCACCGGCTGCGGCAAGAGCCTGGCCTCCAAGGTCATCGCCACGCTGTGGAACCTGCCCCTGTTCCGCATGGACATGAACCTGGTCTACTCGGGCATCGCCGGGGCGCCCGAGGACGTCTTCGCCCGCTCACTGAAGACCATGGATTCGGTGGCGCCGGCCATCCTGTGGATCGACGAGATCGAGAGCGGCATCAGCGACAAGACATCGGACAGCTCCTCCTCGCGCATCCTGGGCTACTTCCTCACCTGGATGCAGGAACACACCTCGGAGATCTTCATCGCCGCCACCGCCAACCGCATCGACCTGCTGCCGGCCGAGCTGCTGCGCCGCGGCCGTTTCGACCAGATCTTCTTCATCGACCTGCCCACGCGCAAGGAAAGGGAGGAGATATTCAGGATCCACCTGACCAAGCGCGGCAACGACCTGGGCGGCTTCAACATCCCGCAGCTGGCCCAGATCACCAAGAACTGGTCGGGCTCGGAAATCGAGCAGGTGATCATCTCCGGCATGTACGAGGCCTTCGCCGACGAGCGCAAGCTGAAGGAGGATGACCTGTTCGTCATCTTCGGCTCCTCGGTGCCGCTGGCCACGACCATGGAGGAGCAGATCAAGAAGGTCCGCAGCTGGGCCCACAACCGCGCCGTGCGCGCCACGACCGACAAGGAATACTGAAGGCGGAGTTCGATGTTCCACGTTCGACGTTCGACGTTAACGGCCTTTCAGCGAAATCTTTTCTGGATATCGGCAGGAGCCTTCCCAACCTCGAACATCGAACTTCGAACGTCGAACCTGGATGTTTTAGCCTTGAAAGTCCCATGAGCTCCGCCCCGCCCCGCTTCGCCTGCGACGTCATGCTCGGCAGCACGGCCAAGTGGCTGCGCATGCTGGGCATCGACACCTTCTACGACAACCGCGCCGCCGACGCCGACCTGAAAAGGCTGTGCCGGGAAGAGAAGCGCATCCTGCTGACCAAGGACGTGGCCCTGCACGGATCCATGCCCCCGGGGACCAGCCGCCGGGTCGATGCCGTCCATACCCGCGAGCAGCTGGATGAGATCGTCAATGTTTTCCGCCTGGAGCGCTTCGACCTGCCGCCGCGCTGCTCCGTGTGCAACGGCGAGCTGGCTGCCATCGAGAAAGAACTGGTGAAAGACCTGGTCCCGCCCTATGTCTTCCGCAGCCAGGAGCGTTTCCAGCGCTGCGCGCAATGCCGCAAACTCTACTGGCCGGGGACGCACCTCGAGCGCATCGTCGCTGCGCTCGCCGGGATCAGGAAAGCTTGCGAATGATCAGCGTGGCCTGGTAGGCGGCGCCGAAGCCGTTGTCGATGTTGACCGTCGAGATGCCGCCGGCGCAGGAGTTGAGCATCGACAGCAGCGCCGACAGGCCGGCGAAATTGGCCCCGTAGCCCACCGAAGTCGGCACGGCGATGACCGGCGTCGAGGTCAGCCCGGCGACGACCGAGGGCAGCGCCCCCTCCATGCCGGCGACGGCGATGATCACCGTGGCCCGGTTCAGTTTGGCGCGCAGGCTCAGGACGCGGGCCAGGCAGGCGATGCCCACGTCGTACTCCTTCTCGGTGCGGTTGCCCAGGTAACGGGAGGAAACATAGGCTTCCTCGGCGACCCTTTCGTCCGAGGCGCCGGCCGACAGGACCAGGACCCGGCCGCGGTGGGCCACGACGGGCCGGCGTCCGCAGGTGACGATGCGGGCGGCTTCATGGAAGCGGAGGAACGGAAAATCCCGTTTCAGGTCCGCGTAGCGCCCGGCGTCGACGCGCGTGACCAGCAGGTCCTCGCCCATCTCGCTGAATTTGCCGATGATGCGCCGCAACTGCTCCAGGCTCTTTCCCTGTCCGAAGATGACCTCGGGGATGCCGCGGCGCAGGCGGCGGTGGAAATCCAGCTTGATGTGCCGTTCGTCGCTGAAGGGAAAGTTTTCCAGGAAAGAAAGGAGTTCCTTTTCCGTCAGCTCACCGCGGCGCAGGGCGCTAATCTTTCGCTTCAGGGCTTTCTTCATGAAGCGCTGGGGAGGGGGGCGCCTGCGGCGCATGGCCGGCCGGGCGCAGACGCTCACGGTACTTTCTCTGCCGCTGGAAAAGCGGGTGCGGCCGGTAGGGGAACTTCACCGTCTGCGGGTCGATGCCGATGACGTTCTGCCAGTGGTTGTTGCCCAGGCCGGCATGGAACGCGAGCTCGAGATACGGCACGTCATCGGGATTGAAGCCCATCACGTGGGTGGCCAGGGCGTCGGCGGCCACGGCATCCTCGCAAGCGACGGCGAAGCCGTGGAACACCGGGCTGCCCTTGATCGGTCCCTTGCCCTCCATGCCGTACAGCCCGTCGATGAGCACCAGCGAGGGCGGGATCTGCTGCAGCAGGGCGACGAAGTTGCGGTTGGCGCACTGCACCAGCTGGAAATAGCGGTCGCTCTGGCTGAAATTGATGCGCTTCATCTCCTGCGCCGAGGCGCCGAACATGAGCACGCGCTGCTCCGGCTTGACGAAACCGACGAGGTTGGGGATGGACAGGGAGACCGGGAAGATATTATGGGTCTTGGGGGGCACCACCGAGACCAAATAGTCGGCCGGGAAGCGGCAGTACTGCACCTGTTGCGGCCCGCTGACGGTCTCGATGTCCAGCGTGTGCTCATGGGGCAGCTCGTCGAGGTTGCACAGTTGCGCTCCCTGCATCTCCACTTCCTTGTATTTGAACTTGTAAAAGATGTCCCAGGTGGTCTTGGCGGAGAAAAAAGCCCCGTCAGAGCCTTCGATGACGGTGATCGGGCCGACGGCGAACTTGCCGCGCAGGTAATGGATCAGCGAGTCGACCGTCTCATAGTGGGTGTTGGCATAGATCTCCTTGGCCCCTGAAAGATTGATCTTGATGGCCACCCGGTCGCCGGCGCGCAGGGAAAGAAAGGGCGCGATGTGATCCATGATCTTGGGGACGAACTCGTTCTGCTTGGTCTCCTTGATCAGTACGATCTCTTTGCGCTTCATGCGGCCGATCCGGAAGGTTCGAGCATCAGGGCCTGTTGCGCTCGGGGGTCATATGTCCTCGTGCTGGCCGGAGCTAGGCCATGATCCGCAAGCGGATCCCGAAGACACCGAGCCGGACCTTCTTCATCTGAACCTCCAGGGAGACATATTATATCATTATTAAATGATGAATTCAAAAACACGGCCGGGCCCGGTTCAATGGCGGTGCAGAAAAAATAGCAGCAGGAACAGCGCCCAGAAGGCGCGAAAACCCCAATGCCACAGCCGCGGTCGATTCTCCTTGAGCCGATGGTACAAAAGGGCCAGGGCAAAGACGACCAGCTGGACGGCCAGGAAGAGGAGCAGCGCCGGGAATACGGTCAGCGAGTCGGCGAAGAGCGGTTTCAAGCCCTTGCCGAAGATCGAGCTGAAGATGATGAACAGGTGCAGGACGTAAACGAAGAGCGACTCGCTGCCGGCCCGCTTCAGCAGGTCAAGGAAGCGTCCGTCCCAGCGGCGCAGCAGCAGGTCGCACAGGCACAACAGCAGGAAGATGGCGCCCGCCTTGTTCAGGACGCCGCTCCAGGTCAGCTCGGTCCGGGTGATGCCCGCTCGCGATATAAAAAAGAACCAGGGGAACAGGAGCAGGCCGGCGCTCAGCAGCAGCCGGAAGAAGTGCTCCTTTTTCATCCGCGCATACAGGAAGGCGGCCACGATGCCGGCGCAGAGAAAACCCAGCCAGGGGAAAAGGGGAAACATGGAGACACGGTAATCGAAATAGGGATCGACGAGCGGATGCAGGCGGATGTTCTTCGTCACTTCCGGCAGCAGGAAGAAAAGCCCCCCGGCCAGGGCCGACATCAGCGCGACCGCCTTCTCGTTCTTCAGCAGCGCGGCCAGCAGCGTGAACAGCAGCAGGCCGACGCCGATGCATTGCAGGATGTCGACCTTCAGAAAATCCCCGGCCTGGCCCCGGGACACGAAAGCCAGGGTCTTGCGCAGCGAGAAGAACGGCAGGTGGATCCAGTAGCCGACGAGGATGACAAAAAGAATACGCCGCAGGCGCTTGAGGAAGGCCAGGTCGAGGCGCAGGTAGTTCTGGCGCTTGTTGTGGAAGGAAAGAAAGGCCGCGAAACCGGCGACAAAGAGAAATCCCGGCGCCACGAAGCCGTGGAGCAGCTCGTGGATCCTGAACCATGGCTGCTGGCGCACGGCGGGCAGCAGGTAGGCGCGGAAGAGATGGCCCTGGATCATGAAGAACAGGACAATGAAGCGGAACAGATCGACGGAATCCACGCGTTTCACCGGCCCGGCGTCCTCGTTCAGCCATTTTCCCCAATTCATCGGCGTCTGCATATGCTACCGCCAATGGCGAAAAAAATCAACGGTTCGGCAGAAAAAAACCCGGCGGCTGTCGACCCCGTGCGCAAAACCATCGCACCCGGCAATTCGTAGAACTTGCTTGGACCCAGGCGAGGCGTGAAAACGGGCATCCCAGGAGGATATCGTGAACTTGAGCGGCGGCAAGAAAAAATGGATCATTCTGCTGGCGGTCGTGCTGCTGGTCGCGGCGCTGGCCTGGTTCCTGTCTAGAAAGGGGGAAACGGCCCCGGGCCGCTACGTCATGACCCCCGTCGACCGCGGCGACCTGGAGGCGGTCGTTTCCTCGACCGGCACGCTCAGCGCCGTGACCACGGTCCAGGTCGGCACCCAGGTATCCGGGCGCATCGCCAAGATCTACACCGATTTCAACCAGATCGTGAAAAAAGGCGACCTGATCGCCCTGCTGGACACCTCGGCGCTGCAGATGGCCGTCTCGGAAGCCGAGTCATCCCATGCCAAGGCCCAGGCCCAGATGAAGCAAGCCAAGCAGGATCTGCAACGCGTCCAATACCTGTTCCAGGAAAAAATCAAGACCCAGAACGACCTCGAGCAGGCCCAGGTCAACTACGAACTGGCCGTGGCCACCGTGAAATCGGCCAAGTCCGGCCTGGAGCGGGCCCGCATCAATCTCGCCTATGCCTCCATTCACGCCCCCATCGACGGCATCGTCATCTCCCGTAACATCGACGTCGGCCAGACCGTGGCCGCCAGCCTCTCCTCGCCCACACTGTTCCTCATCGCCAACGACCTGGAAAAAATGCAGATCCTGGCCGACGTCGACGAAAGCGACATCGGCCTAATCAAGAACGGCCAGGAAGTGCGCTTCACCGTCCAGGCCCAGCCCGACCGCACCTTTGCCGGCCAGGTCAGCCAGATCCGCCTGGAACCGACCACGGTCAACAATGTGGTCAACTACACCGTGGTCATCAACGTGGCCAACAGGGACGGGCTTCTGCTGCCGGGCATGACCACCACCATCGACTTCATCGTCGGCCAGGCCAAGAACGTCCTGCGCGTGGCCAACGCCGCCCTGCGCGTCAAACCCACGGAGGACATGCTCGCCGGCCTGCGCAGGGAATTCGCCGCCCGCACGGCGGCCGCAGGGCAGCCGCCAGCGGCAGCCGCCGCGGGTTCCGGACAGGCTCCGGCGCTGGCCAACGGCCCGCCCGGGCCCGGCGCCAGCGGCAACGGCCGCAACCGGCCCAAGGACATGGCCCTGCTCTGGTATCTCGACGCCTCGGGCAGCGTGAAGGCGGCCCGGGTCAGGACGGGCATCAGCGACGGCCAGATGACCGAAATCAGGAGCGACGAGCTCAAGGAGGGCATGGAGGTCATCAAGAGCGTCAACCTGACCGCCAAGGAGCAGGCCGGCGCCGGGATGCCGCGCATGAGGATCCTGTGATCCGCCCCGGGAAGGACTCATGAGCGACCCGCAAGCCGTCATCCGCACCGCCGCCATCGGCAAGATCTACGACAGCGGCGAGGTCCAGGTCGAGGCCCTGAAGGGGATCGACCTGCGCATCGAGCCCGGCGAGCTGGTGGCCATCATGGGAGCGTCGGGTTCGGGGAAATCGACCATGCTTAACATCCTCGGCTGCCTCGACCGCGCGACCAGCGGCGACTATTTCCTCGACGGCATCCACGTCAACGATCTGGCCCCCGACCAGCTGGCCGACATCCGCAACCGCAAGATCGGCTTCATTTTCCAGGGCTTCAATCTCCTTTCGCGCACCACTGCCTTCGAGAACGTCGAGCTGCCCCTGCTGTACTCGCGGCACCTGGAGGGGCAGGACCTGGCGGCGCTGACGCGCCGGGCCCTGGAGCGGGTGGGCCTGGCCGAACGCATGCACCACTTCCCCAACCAGCTATCCGGCGGCCAGCAGCAGCGCGTGGCCATCGCCCGCGCCCTGGTCAACCAGCCGGCCATGGTGCTGGCCGACGAGCCGACGGGCAACCTCGACACGCGCACCAGCATCGAGATCCTGGCTACTTTCCAGGAACTGAACCGCCAGGGCATCACCATCATCATGGTCACCCACGAGCACGACATCGCCGACTACTGCAAGCGCATCATCGAGTTCCGCGACGGGCGGATCATCCGCGACCAGAAAGTGGCCGAGCCCCGCGCCGCCGCCCGCGACCTGGAAACGGGCCACTGGCAGGCCTCCGGCCTGGGAGAACGCCCATGAAATGGAAGAACTTGATCAAGGTGGCCTTCAAGTCGATCGTCAAGAACAAGATGCGCACCCTGCTGACCATGCTGGGCATCATCATCGGCGTCGCCGCCGTCATCGTCATGGTGGCCATCGGCAAGGGGGCCGAGAAGCGCATCCAGGACCAGATCGCCAGCATGGGCACCAACCTGCTGACCATCTTCCCCGGCTCCATGCAGTCGCGCGGCGTGCGCATGGGGCCGGACTCGGGCGTGCAGCTGACCCTGGACGACGTGGAGCGCCTGAAGCGCGACGCCACCCTGGTCCAGGCCGTCTCGCCGATGGTGCGCAGCGGCGCCCAGCTCATCGGCGGCAGCGGCAACTGGAATACGAGCGTCTGGGGCGTTTCCGAGCAGTACCTGGAGATCCGCGACTGGACCCTGAGCTCGGGCGAGTTTTTTTCCAGCGCCGATGTCCGCGCCCAGAACAAGTTCTGCGTCGTCGGCCAGACCATCGTCAAGAACCTGTTCGCGGGCGATGACCCGGTCGGCCAGCAGCTGCGCGTGCGCAACGTGCCGTTCCGCATCATCGGCGTCCTGAAGGAACGGGGACAAAGCTCATTCGGCATGGACCAGGACGACCTGATCATCGCTCCCTACTCCACCGTGATGACCCGCCTCAGCGGCCACACGCACGTCAACCAGATCCTGGTGCGGGCCGTCTCGCTGGAGCAGATGGACCCGGCCCAGGCCGAGGTCACAACGATCATGCGCGAAGCGCACAGGATCCCCGAGGGCGGCGACGACGACTTCACGGTGCGCAACCAGACCGACATCGCCTCCACGGCACAGGAGACCTCCAGCGTCCTGACCATGCTGCTGGCCTCCATCGCCAGCATCTCGCTGCTGGTGGGCGGCATCGGCATCATGAACATCATGCTGGTCTCGGTCACCGAGCGCACCCATGAGATCGGCATCCGCATGGCCATCGGCGCCCGCGGCCACGACATCCTGGTGCAGTTCCTCATCGAGGCCGTGGTCCTCAGCCTGTCGGGAGGGCTGATCGGGGTGCTGATCGGCTTTCTGGCCACCTGGATCGTCAACATGGCCACCGACTGGATGACGGTCATCTCGCCGACCAATGTCCTGCTCTCCTTCGGCTTCGCCGGCGCGGTGGGCATCTTCTTCGGCTACTATCCGGCGCGCAAGGCAGCCGCCCTCAATCCCATCGAGGCGCTGCGCTACGAATAGCCCCGCGCCTCTTGCCGCAACGCGGCCACCTGCAGCCGGCCCCTTCCATGTCGCCATCCCCGGCCCATTCCGCCGGCGGGAGTTGCGCAATTTATTTTTTTTGATTACCATGGGAAGGAAATGGAAAAGAAAAAACGGCGGCTGAAACGACTGCGGGTGGCGCTGGCCTACAACTCATACGAAGAAAGCCAGCATGAAACGATCCCCGGCGACAGCAGCTCGGGTCATGAATTGCGGATCATGATCCGCCGCATGGCCCGGACGCTGCGCGGACTGGGCCATGACGTCTCCGTCCTGCACCTGGCCGACGACCTGGCCAAGCTCCAGCGCAAGCTGAACTCGATCCGCCCCCACGTCGTCTTCAACCAGTACGACGACGTCGTCCATGGCGCCCTCTACGAGATGCGCTTTGCCGCTTTCATCCGCATGCTCGGCTATCCCATCACCGGCTCGCCGGCGCTGGCCCTGGGGCTGAGCCGCGACAAGTACATGGCCCTCAGCCTGATGAAGGGAGCCGGCATTCCCATCCCCCCCGAGACCACTCTCCTGGAGAGGGTCTCCGACATCGACCGCTACAAACTGCATTTTCCGCTCATCGTCCACCCCGGCCAGGAACACGCCGGCATCGGCATGGAACGCGATTCCGTGGTCCACAGCAAGAAAGCGCTCATCGAGAAGACCCGCGAGATCATCCGCTCCTACCGCCAGCCCGCCCTGGTGCAGGGCTTCCTGCCCGGCCGCGAGTTCAATGTCGGCATCCTGGGCGGCCGCCGGCTGCAGGTCATGCCGCTGGCCGAGGTGGACTATTCGCGATTGCCGGAGGGAATCCCGCCCATCATGTCCTACGCGGCCAAATGGGTGGAAACATCGATCGAGTTCAAAAGGACGCGGGTCATCTGCCCGGCCCAGGTCGATGCGAAGTTGACAAAGCTCATCAGCGATACCGCCATCAAGGCCTTCCGCACCATCGGCGGCTGGGGCTACGGCCGCGTCGACATCCGCCTGGACGCGGAAGGGCTGCCGCGGGTGCTGGAGGTCAATTGCAATCCCTGCCTGGATGAGGGCATTGGCCTGGCCCGCGCGGCCGAGCAGGCGGGGATCCGTTATCCCGAGTTGATGCAGGCAGTGATCAAAGCCGCTTTCGAGGGGCCGCCCTACGACATTCACCTGCCGATCTTCACCGCGAAACCGGGGACGCCCCAAGCGCTGGCCGGGAGCCGGCGCCGTCAGCCGGTCAAGCGTCCGGTATAGGCGTAGTCCAGCGCCAGGGCGACGGCCAGCGAGACGACGTCCATGATGCGCTCCCTCTCCTGCCCGGGGCGGTAGGAGAGCTTCAGGGCCAATGCGCGCGATTCCAGTTTGCGCAGGATGGCCGCGGCCTCGTGCTCGCTCAGTTCCGACCACAGCACCACGCGCTCGAGCAGCCGCGTGTGCAGCTTGCGGAACAGCCCCGCCGCCGGACGCAGCTGTTGGCCCCGCGTCGGCGGAAACACCTCGCGCAAGCGGTCATCGACATAACCGCGGGCGGCCCGCCGGTAGCGCTCCGCCTTTTTCCCGTAGTGATCGGCGAGCAAACCGGTCATGCTTTCCACCGGGCGCAAGAATCGCGTGCGCGAATTTTCGGGGCTGCGGCGGCGGATCTCCTTCATGAGCCCGTTGACATACAGCAGCTTGCGCATCACCGGCCAGTTCCGGTAGCGAGTGCGCCAGCCGGAGCGCGGCGTCAGCCAGACGGCGAACGTCTCGGCGAAATCCTCATCGGGATGTTTCTGGGCATAGGTGCGGCCGTAGGGGGAAACGGAAATGTGGCGAACATACTCTCGGCTCAAGTGGTCGGGAATGAAATAGTCCCGGTAGGGGCGGGAAAAGCGGCCGAATATGTCTTCCCAGCTCGGCCGGCGCCACAGGCGATAGGCGTAGTTGACGGCATGGCCGGCTTCATGGCGCAACAGGGCCATGATGCGCTTGCCGCCCTCGATCTCTCCCGTCTGCTCTTCTTCAAGGCGGGCCAGGCGAACGTCCGCCAGGTAGAACGGGATGCCGATGACCGGATACCTGTCGGGACAACCCCAGCTGTCGGTCAGGTACAGGGCGGGCTTGAAGCGGAAGCCCTTGCCTTCCATCTCCCGGTACAGCCGACGGACGTAGGGCTCGACTGGCGAACCGGGAATGCGCAGGTTGAGATCGGAGATGCGGCTGTTCAAAAGCTCATAGCGGACCGTATCCCAACTCTGCACAAGCGAATGGATCGTTCTCGCGCTCATGTCACCTTTTGACCTTCTTGAAACCGGGGGCCTAGCCCTGGTTTTCCCAGAAAATATCGCGCTCCGGCAGGGAGCTGTTCCATGCTGAATTACAGGGAGTTACATATAATCCAAGGTAATCGCTTTGTCAATACGCAGCAGACGACGATTTGTCGTGGAAACCCAATAATAATAAGTAATTTATAATTTTTATATTGTTTTCACGATATCTGCCCAATGGCTGTGGAAATCAGGTTCTTTCTGTGGAAATCCCGATTTCCAATCAGCCCCCTTGCTGATCGACGGACAAT
>CAZLSH010000046.1:0-2085 GCA_964562095.1 uncultured Clostridia bacterium
TTTTCAGATATTTTTTCAGATGCCGGCCGGTGGGTGATTCCTTTTGCGCCAGCAGCCGGCGAGGGCTGCCGCTGAACAGCAGCCGGCCGCCGCCGGCTCCGCCCTCGGGGCCGAGCTCGACGACGTGATCAGCGCCGGCGATCAGGGCCAGGTTGTGCTCGACGGCCACCACCGTGTCGCCCTTGGCCAGCAGCCGGGCGATGAGCTCGCGGATCACCTCGATGTCGTGGGGGTGCAGTCCGAAGGACGGTTCGTCGAGTAAAAACAGGGTGCCCGACCGCTCCCCGTTCAGGTACTTGAGCAGCTTGAGCTTCTGCAGCTCGCCGCTGGAAAGGAGGCCCAGCTTCTCGCCCAGCCGCAGATAGCCCATGCCGTTCTCGCGCAGTCCCCTCAGGGAAGCGGCGGCGGCGGGGACGGCGGCGGCGAACTCGGCGCAGAAGCCGTCGGCGGTCATGGCCAGCACGTCGGCGATGCTGCGGCCGTTATGGGTGATTTTCAGCACCTCGGGGGCGAAACCGTTGCCGCGGCAATGGCCGCAGGTGGAGCGTACGGCCGGCAGGAACTGCATTTCGATCTCCTTGAAGCCGCGGCCGCCGCACTCCGGGCAGCGGCCCAGCGGCGACTGGAAGGAGAAATGGCCCGGCTGGTAGCCCAGCAGGCGGCTGGATCGCAGGGAAGCGAAGAATTCGCGGATGGGGGCGGCGGCGCCCAGGAAGCCGGCGATGTTGCTGGTGGCGCGCAGGGAGCGGATGCCCGGGTCGATGTGCACCTTCTCGCCCACGCCGGGGATCCGCGGATTCTTGAGGAACATCTCGTCGTACAGCAGCGAGCTCTTGCCGGCGCCGCTGACGCCGGCGATGACCGTCAGCGCCCGCAGAGGCAGGCTCAGATCGAAATGCTTCAGGTTGTGGGCGCAGGCGCCGCGGAAGGTCATGGTCCCGGCGTTGCGGCGGCCGCCGGCGGCCAGGCGCGGGCGGCGGCGGAAATATTCCTGGGTGATCGTGGACCGCCCGGCGAAGAACGCGGCGCAGCCGCCGCTGAAACTGACGCGCCCGCCCTCGCTGCCGGCGCGGGGGCCCAGCTCGATCACGTGGTCGGCGCTGCGCACCAGCAGCGGATTGTGCTCCACCAGCACGACGGTGTTGCCATGTTCCTTCAGGCGGCGCAGGAACAGGTCCATCTTGCCGTAATCGGCCGGGTGCAGGTCGGCCGACGGCTGGTCGATGATCAGCAGGGAGTCGGAGAGGGTGGAGCCCATGATGAAGGCCAGGTTGATGCGCTGGTGCTCGCCGCGCGACAGGGTGAAGGTGGGACGGTCCAGCTGGATGTAGTGCAGGCGGTTCTGGATCAGGAAGCGCAGCTTGGCGGCGATCTCGTGAAAGACATCGGGCGAGATGCGCTGGCGGTAGCGCTCCGGGTCGAGAGCGCGGACGAAAGCGTCCGCCTCGCCGATGGTCATGGCCAGGAAATCGGCGATGGTCCGGCCCTGAATGCGGAAGGCGAGGACCAGCGGGTTGAAACGGCTGCCGTTGCAGGCCGGACAGGGATGGTAGGAGGTGAAGCGGCTGATGAAGGCGCGCGCCTGGACCTTGTAGGTCTTTTTTCTTAAGTGGGCGAACAGCCCCTCCAGGCCCGGAAACTTCCCCGCGCCCCGCAGCAGAAAATCCTTCTGCTCCGGGCTGAAGTCGCGCAGGGGGCGGCGCGGGTCCAGGCCGGCCTGGCGGGCCTGGAGCAGGAAATGGTCGCGGAACTCGCGGTTGGCCGGGGTATTCAATGGCAGGACCGCCCCCTGTTCCAGGGAGAGATCGTCGGAAAACACCCGCTTGGGGTCGATGGCGGCCACGTCGCCAAAGCCGTTGCAACTCGGACAGGCGCCGCGGGCGCTGTTGAAAGAGAACAGGTTCTCGTCGGGATTCTCGTACTCCTTTTGGCAGCGGGGGCAGAACAGCGAGAAGGGGAAACGCCGTTCCCTGGACCCGAGGAAGACGCTGATCGTGTTCCGGCCCATGGCGATGGCGGCGTCGACGGCCTCGAAAATTCGGGCGCGCTGGGCGGCCGCGTTCTCCAGCTCGTCGACCAGCACCC
>CAZLSH010000046.1:2185-17853 GCA_964562095.1 uncultured Clostridia bacterium
GGCCGTCTTGCCGCCGCGCACCTGGAAGCGGTAGCCGCGGTTGATCAGGAAAGCGATGTCACCCTGGTAGGGGAAGCAGATGCGCAACCGGCAGGCGGGAGCGGCCAGCAGCTCCTGGACGATCTCATCGATGCTGAACTTGCGCAGCGGGTCGCCGCACCCCGGGCAATGGAAATCGGCGATCTTGGCGAAGAGAATGCGCAGGTAGTCGAAGATGTCGGAGGCGGTGGCCACGATGGAGCGGGGGTTCTTGTGCGGCCGCTTCTGGCGGAAGGCGATGGCCGGCGGCAGGTTGTCGATGCGGTCGATGTCGGGCTTCTCCACCTGGTCCAGGAACTGGCGGATGTAGGGGGAGATCGACTCGATGTAGCGGATGTACCCTTCCGCGTACAGGGTGTGGAATGCCAGGGACGACTTGCCGGCGCCGCTGACGCCGACCAGCGCCGTGATCTTTCCCAAGGGCACGGCCAGGTCGATGTTCTTCAGGTTGTTGGTGCGGATGCCCTTGAGAATGATGTTGTTTTCCATGGCTGGCTGGACCCGCGCCGATTATACCATGAATGCCATTACCGATATCGGCGTAAGGCGTAAGGCGCGAGGCGAAGGGTAGAAAGAGCACCAAATTCCAAATTCCAATGACCAAAACAAAGATCCGGATCCGTGCTGATTTCGGGCGAGTGCCTTTGATTGGATCAGTCAGATCGGGTCATGCGTCATGGTATGGATCCAAGCAAGGGATGTCTTCTCGCGTCACGCGTTATGCGTTATGTGGCACGATGCTGTTAGTTGATCGTAAAATCGCGATCGGAGAAGTCGTTGATGCGCAGGTCGCGCAGCGAGCAGATGCGCAGGCGGTATCGGCCGCTTTCGGATAGCTCCGCCGGCAGCGCCCAGGAGTAGCTGCCGCTGTTGGCGGTGCTGGCGGCGATGACGGCATGCTGCTCGCTGCCTTTGAACAGCAGGATGGCCACCGGGCCGTCGATGCCGAGGGAAAGCCAGCGGATCGTCGCCTGGCCGCCCGCCGTGAGCACTTCGCCGCCGTTGGGATACTCGATGCGGATGAAACGCTCCGGCGCCTGCCGGGGGAGGAGAGGTTGGACGAGAAGGGCGAACAGGGCAACCGCCGCGATCTTGCGCATGATCATCATAGGTTAATAGGACTTTTCCCGGGAAATCTCAAAAAAAAAGCTCCGGAGCGAATACGCCCGGAGAGACTCGAACTCCCAACGCGCAGCTTCGAAGGCTGCCGCTCTATCCTTTGAGCTACGGGCGCGAATATTGAAATGGTATTATAGTGCTTTTCGCAATTTGCGGCAATGAAAACCGCTTTGCATTCGGCCGTTTCCAATATGGATGCTTGATTCCAAGAGAAATAATGGATCGTCCTCCACACAGTCCGCATTGAAAACAAATTCACTTTACCTTATCATTTCCGGGATGAAATCCACTAAGCCGTTGTATCCGATCTTGTCATTTTTTGCCCCATTTTGCCTGTACCTGGGCACCCTTGCTCCCACTATTCTCTGGTCAGACAGCGCCAAATTGGCCATTTTTGTCCGCGAATCCGATTTTTTTGGCTTCGGCCACGGCTATCATCCGCTGCACACCATTTTCGGCATCCTGTTCGCGCAGCTTCCCTTTGAACTGGCCTATACCCAGAACCTGATGTCGGCTTTTTTTGCCGCCGCTGCCCTCTTGGCATTGTTTTTCCTGCTGAGCGAATTCGGCATTTCGCCAAAAATAAGTCTGCTGGGTTGCCTTCTGCTTGCCATCACCCATTCGTTCTGGCTTTATTCGCTGATCAATGAAACGTATTCTTTAAATGCGTTTTTCACCGTTTTGATTCTGCTTTTCGCTGTAAAATTCCGGAAAACGAGGCGGCTGGTTTTCTTTTGTTCGGCCTTCTTTTTTTCCGGGCTAGCCCTGTACAACCATACGGCGTCCCTTTTGCTCCTGCCGACAACCGCCATGCTGGCTTTTTTTCAGAATCGTCTTCGCTTCAAGGTGCTTTTTCTCGCCGCTCTTTTTTTCCTGCTCGGGATCTCCCCGATGTTCCTGATCCCACTCCTCAGCATGGGCTTCAGCGATTTCGGCCGGGTCGTTTTTTCGGAGACATCCGGCGTTTTCATCACTTTCTTCGAGATCAAGAAAACTCTCAAGGAAATGGCCAAATTCCCCTTTTACCTGCTCTACCAATTCCCGTCTTTTGCCATTCTGGCCGGGTTGGTGGGACTTAAAAAGCTGATGAAACGGGATTTGATCGTCGGCTTTTCGCTGTTCTTCTTTTTCCTGCTCAACACATTCTTCGCGTTCACATATTTTCTGCAGAGACAGTTTGCCCTGCTCATTCCTTCCTATCTGGTGTTCGCCATATGGGTCTTGTTCGGATTGAATCATTCCATGCTGGAAGAAAAAATACAGCCAAAGAAATGGCTTAAAAACCTTCTGTATGTGTCCATGGTAACACTCCCGCTTGTCACATATTATATCTTCCCATCCATATACAAATACTCTGGTTTGAAAATGATCAATATCCGCCAGTTGCCATACCGGGATTCGATTGAATACTTCTTTATGCCCGATAAAAGATGGGAATACAGCGCTCAAAAATATGTCCAAGATGTCTTCATTAGCGCTGAAAAGAATTCTGTCATTATAACGGATTTCAACCCCGGCATGGCCCTGATCTATGGCCAGAAGATATATGGCCGGCGGCCGGATATCGCCATTCCCCGATTCATCGACTCCATTGTTCATGCTTCGGCGGATCCGGTCCGGGACATGACCGAGATAATCGAAAAATACATACATTCCCGTCCGCTCTATTTGTCCGACAGTTATGAGCCTTATTACCATGTGCGAAAACTCGGGCGGGTGTATCAGGCCACGGCCGTTGGCCCATTGGTCAGACTCCAAAGAAAAGACGTAACTGGCCGATAGATTCATTGGAGGGATTTTTTCGGAAGAATTCTGATATAGGCACTTTGTGGCTTTCAATGTGGAGAAAAAGATATGAGAGGTCCAATACCATATTGCTTGGGAGAATCGAATGCCATTTCCCCTGCGAGGTTCGATCATCCACCGCACAGCTTCGAAGGCTGCCGCTCTATCCTTTGAACTACGGGCGCGTCCGGAATGGTCAATTATATCGCTTCCGCTGCTGTCGGGCAATGGCCTGTGACTGTGCTATAATTTGGCCATGAACCCCACGACTACAGCCGTTTCCCAAGTCAGCGAGCTGATACGCCGCCGCCGCTCATGCCGCAGCTTCGCCGGCCGCGCCCTGGAAGCGCAGGTGCTGGAAGGGCTGGAGCGAACCGCAGCCGGAGTGGAAGCGCCCTTCGGCAGCCGGCCGCGCTTCGGCGTCATCGACAACGAGAAGGTGCGCGCCGCGAACCTCTTCTCCGCCGGCAGCTACGGCATGATCAAGGGGGCGCGCTATTACCTGGCCGCCCTGGTGCGGCGCGGCGAGCCGCGGCGCTGGGAGGATGCGGGCTTCGCCCTGGAAGCGGCGGTGCTCCATGCCGCCGGCCTGGGGCTGGGCAGCTGCTGGATCGGCGGCGTCTTCGATCGCAAGCGCTTCGGCCGCGTCCTGGGCATCCGCGCCGGCGAACAGCTGCCGGCGGTGGTGGCCGTCGGCCTTCCGGCCGACAGGAGATCGCTGCGCGACCGCCTGGTGCGCTGGAGCGCCAGGGGCGACCGGCGCAAGCCCGCCGCCGATCTGTTTTTCACGGGGGGATGGGACTCGCCCATGGCCATGGAGAGCGCGGGACTGTGGGCGCAGGTCCTCGAATGCGTGCGCCTCGCCCCGTCGGCGTCCAACAAGCAGCCCTGGCGCATCGTCCGCCTCGGCAGTGACTTTCATTTTTTTCTTGCCCGCGACAAGGCTTATTCGGCCATGATGCCGCTGGCCGACCTGCAGCGCATCGACCTGGGCATCGCCATGTGCCATTTCGAACTGAGCGCCATGGAGCTGGGCCTCAAGGGCTCATGGTCGGTGGTTGAACCCGATATCCCCCATGCACCGGCACATTTCGAATATATCGCCAGTTTTGTTGACGGCGGCAAATAGCCTGCGTGACGCGTGACGCGGTACGCTTCACGACAATATGTTTTTTGACATGCCGGGGAACGGCTTTTATAATGACCCCATCATGTCTCTTTCCATTGTATCGGCATCTCCTGGCCCGGATCGCCGTATCGTTCGCGTCCTGACCCTGCTGTTCCTGTTCTCCGCGCTCTATTTCACTTTAACCCCTTTCAACAGCGTCGATTGCTGGTGGCATATGCGCGGCGCCGAATATTTCTGGCAGCATGGGAAAGCCGTAACCAGCGATCCCATCGCCATCCCTGCGGGGGAACCCATCCTGGCGATCTATCCGAACCTCTTTCCCGGCACGCTGTTCTGGCTGGCGTTCAGGAACGGATCATTCCTGGGCCTGAACCTGCTGCGCATCGCCGTGTTCATGGTTTTTTTGTCCCTGCTGACGTGGGTGATCTTCCGCAGGCGAAAGGATCCCCTGTTGTTGCTGAGTGGCGTTGCCGTACTGGTGCTGGCCATGGCCGGGATGGTGGTCCTGCGCCCCGACCTGTTCAACTACGCCTACCTGGTTCTCTGGCTGCTCCTGCTGGCGCCGGCCCGCCGTCAATTGTGCCATTGGGGGCCGCTGGCCGCCCTGGTCGCCTTGGAGATCCTGTGGGTGAACAGCCACCCCCTGTTCTTCTACTATGGTCTCGGTTTCGGGTTCTTTTCGGCCCTGTTCATTGCGGCCGATGCCAGAACCCGCCTGCCCCGGCTGGGCGGCCGGGAGATGAATGTCCCCAGCCGGCCGCTCTATCTGGCGGTCATCGGCCTGGCCTGGCTGGTGAACCCGCTGGGGTGGAGGGCCTTGCTCGGCTTGCCGGTCAACATGATCCGCGTCGACTATGCCGCCGGTTCGATGCGTTCCACGAGCGCGGCTCTGGTCAGCGTGAACACCTATCCCTTTTTTCTGATCTCCGTGGCATTGCTGGCCGCACGTCCCTGGCGCCGCTTTTCCTCCCGTTCGCAGCAAATTTGGTTCTGGGGGGGGTTCTTGATGACGCTGGCGCCGGCGCTGCTGTACCAGCGGGCGCTTCCCTTCCTGCCGGTCTTCCTGCTGCTCACGTCCTCCCTGGCATGCGAACCGCCCCCTGGCGCCCGGCGCCCTGTGCGCTGGATATCCGGACAGGTCCTTCTGGCCGGGCTCTGCATCTTCCTGATGCTCGAGCGCCTGTACCTCATCTCGCCGCGGCTGGTGGCAGCGGCCAACCAACTGCTGCATATGAACGCGGCGGAGGAATTCCTCCCGGCGGGAATCGGCGTCGCCAGGATCCTGGCGGACGAGCAGGTCCGCGAAGTGGAGATCCTGAAAAAACTGGGCTGCCGCGGCAACCTGGTCAGCAATCATCTGGGGCTCTGCAGCGCCGTCACCTGGCTGAACCGGGAGCTGACCCCCTTTTGGTACGGCCATGCCGCGCTGATCAACGCCCGCAGCGATGACCTGCGCTCCTTCTTCATTGCCTTGGAGAGCGAAGATGACGGGACCGTGCGACGATTTGTCGATCGCCATCGCATCGACGTGATCGCTTTGACCAACTATACGCCCCGGTTCCTGGCGGATCCCGGCCGCTTCCTGGACCATCTGCTTCCCGTCTATTTCGACCCTCATCTCACCGTTTGCGTTCCGCGGGGCAGGCCGAACGGCGAAACCCGCCGGGAATTGCTCCATTTCTACAAGAGTTTCATGCCGGGAGAAATGGATCGCCAGGCATTCGACCCGCTGCGGCAGGTGGAGCAGTTCAAGTTGTTATGGCTCTCGGCGCGGATGCATGGGCTGGATGGCGATCGATTCCTCCTTCCGGTCCGCCAGGCCATTTCCCTGGAGGCATGGCGGTCCTTCCGCCTGCGGGCCGATCCGCTGGTCGATGCCGTGCGCCGATTGAGGCAAGCAGCGGAGCAGTAACGCGCCGAATCTATGTGCTGAACGGCCAGCAATCAGCGGGTTGAAAATCGAAAGGAAATAACGAGGATGAAAAATAGATTCAGGCGGGGCTTTGATTTCCCCCTGCCGCTTGTTATAGCAGTCCAGGGTTTTCCAACATCGAACTTCGAACATCGAACATCGAACATCGAACGTCGAACCTCTATTTGCTTCGCAGTGATCCTTGATCCAGATACTGCTGGAATAATTTGCCCCATGGCGATTCCTTGAGCCACTTCCTGTAGATCCGGCCCTCCTTGAACGGCCAGTGCAGGACGTCGTGGTAGAAAAAAGAATAGAAATTGCCCAGGTAGAGGATGGGGGGGCGGGTCATGGCCTTCTGCAAAAAGCGGGTGGGGCCGAACCAGGTGACCCAGCCCACGAACTTGTGAAAGCTGGGGCCGACCTGGAAATGCCAGTTTTCCCGGGCGGCATCCAGGTCGCCGGCGATCTCGATCTCCCCGGGCCTGCCTACGCCGAGCCCGCTCTCATGGGCCAGGCGGATATAGCGGATGCCCATGGGGTCGAAGCCCATCAGTTTGGCCGCCACGGCGTCGATGGCCACCTGGTCGGATCCGGCCAGGATGACGTTCTTTTCCACCGGCTGCATCACTCGCGGCCCCGGGCCGTTGCCGGCCATGGTGCCGTCCATCATGCAGAACAGCCCCGGGTGGATCTCCTTCTGGATGGCCAGCAGGTCGACCAGCGTCTCGTGGATGTAGGTGTGGGTCTGGTGGCGCTTGTGGTTGAGCAGGCCGCCGAAGGCGTTCTTCATGGCGCCGGTGGTGGTGGTGTAGATGTGGCACTTGACCGTCGGCAGGTGGACGATGTTCCTGCCGATGAAATAATCGGGGATGCGCAGCTCGTCGCCGTAGATCTTGTCCAGGGCCAGCATTTTCGCCTTGGGCTTGAAGGCCACCCATTTCATGTCCTGGTCGCGAAAATTGAAAAGGACCTTGAGCCCGTGATCGCGGAAGATGGGCTTGTAGTTGTTCAAGCCCTCGCCCTTGAAGGCGTCGGTCACTTCGGTCTTGTTCTGCACGCAGGAGATGTCCGGGAAGCCGTGCTTCTTCAGGGCCAGGATGGTCCCCTCCAGCTGCCAGGGCGTGGTGTTGGCCGAAGGCAGGGGATAATGCCAGGAAATATTGTCCTTGATGATGGTGCCCCGGCTTTTGTCCAGGGCGGCGGGGCCGCCGGCCAGCTCGAACAGGCGGACGTAATCGTCGAGCACCGTTCCCGGCCCGGTCTTCAGCATGGCGACTTTCGCTTTGCTCATGTTTTCAATCCTTGCGGCAAGTGGGTTCGATTATAGCCGATTCCGGGCGGGAAATCCAGCGCCCGCCGCTTCCGGACGTCCGCCTCGGCGTTCGCATCTCGTTGACAGGAGCCGGTTTTTCCGATAAAATGGGGCCGGGCGGTGAGTGTAGCTCAATGGTAGAGTATCAGACTGTGGATCTGACCGCTGCGGGTTCAAGTCCCGTCACTCACCCCAATTCCCGCCTGAGTTTCCCGGTTTTTGCCTTTCCTGAATCCGGGCGGGGTGTGCTGGATCGATTTTCGGCGACGAACTTCCGGATGCGCTGTTGACATCAAAACAGCTTCAGGATAGAATGATTCGATGAATATTCTAGGCATATCGGCTTTCTATCACGACAGCGCGGTGGCCTTGGTCCGGGACGGCGAGATCGCCTTTGCCGCCCAGGAGGAACGCTTCAGCCGCAAGAAGCACGACCCGGGCTTCCCCGAGAATGCCTTGCACAGCCTGTACGAGTACTGCGGGCTGGAAGCGAAGGACATCGACCGCGTGGTGTTCTATGAAAAGCCTTTCCTGAAATTCGAACGGCTGCTCTCCACCTACATGCAGTTCGCCCCTGCCGGCGTCTCGAGCTTCGTGCAGGCCATGCCGGTTTGGTTCAAGGAGAAGCTGTTCATGAAAAGCCTGCTGGCCGGGTATTTTCCCGGCAAGGAGATCTTCTTTGTCAAGCACCACGAGGCCCATGCCGCCTCGGCGTTCTATCCCTCTCCCTTTCAGCGCGCGGCCATCCTGACCGTCGATGGCGTCGGCGAATGGGATACCCTGAGCATCGGCCGCGGGGAAGGCAACCGCATCGAAATCCGGCAGAGCATCCGTTTCCCCCATTCGCTGGGGCTGCTCTATTCGGCCTTCACCTATTTTACCGGCTTCAAGGTCAACTCCGGCGAGTACAAGCTGATGGGCCTGGCCCCCTACGGGGAGCCGCGCTACGTCCAGGCCATCTATGACCATCTCATCGACGTCAAGGCCGACGGCTCGTTCCGCCTCAACCTGGACTATTTCAACTACCATGTCGGCCTGACCATGACCAGCCGCCGGTTCAACCGCTTGTTCGGCGCCGGGCCGCGCAAGCCCGAGAGCAGGCTGCGCCAGCTCGACATGGACCTGGCCCGCTCGGTCCAGGTGGTCCTGGAAGAGGTCATGCTGAAGATCGTCCGCCATGTCAAGAAGGAGATCGGCGGCGAACAGCTGGTCCTGGCCGGAGGCACGGCGCTGAACTGCGTGGCCAACGGCAAGATCCTCAAGGAACAGGTCTTCAAGGATATCTGGATCCAGCCGGCGGCGGGGGATGCCGGCGGCGCCCTCGGCTCGGCCCTGCAGTTCTGGTACCATAACCTGGACCGGCCGCGCAGCGCCGATGGCCGCACCGATTCCCAGCAGGGCTCCTTCCTGGGGCCGGCCCATGCCCCGGGCGCCATCCGCCGCTTCCTGCAGGAGGAAGGGATCGAGTTCCAGGAACTGGCCCCGGCCGACGTGCCGGCCAAGGTCGCCGAGCTGATCGACGCCCAGAAGGTCATCGGTGTGCTCCATGGGCGCATGGAGTACGGCCCGCGCGCCCTGGGCCACCGCAGCATCATCGGCGACGCCCGTTCGCGGGAAATGCAGAAGATCATGAACCTGAAGATCAAGTTCCGCGAGTCGTTCCGGCCCTTCGCTCCGGCCGTCCTGGAGGACCGCATGACCGAGGTTTTCGATTTCGACTATCCCTCGCGCTACATGCTCCTGGTCTATGACGTGCGCCGCGAACGGCGCCGCGCCCTGGAAGCGGACGACCTGGCCCGCAGCGGCCTGGACAAGCTGTCGGTGATCCGCTCCGACGTGCCGGCCATCACCCACGTCGATTATTCGGCGCGCATTCACACCGTGGACCGCGAGAGCAACCCTTTCTTTTACGATGTCATCGACGCCTTCTACCAACGCACGGGCTGCCCGGTAGTGATCAATACGTCGTTCAACGTCCGCGGCGAGCCGATCGTCAATACGCCGCGCGACGCCTACCGCTGTTTCCGGCATACCAACATGGACTACCTGCTGCTGGAGAACTTCCTGGTGGCGAAAAAGGACTCCGAGCGCATTGACGTGGACGAGGAATGGCTCAAGCAGTTTCCCATGGATTAAGCACATGAAAAAAAGGATCATCCATTCCGCCGTTTTTTTCACCATCCTGTACTGGCTGGCGGTCTATTTCGTGCAGCGGCGCAGCCATTTCCTGGCCGGTGCCCGGCCGCCGACCTGGGCGGCCCTGGCCGCCGGTTCGCTGCTGCTGGCCGCGCTGGCCAGGCCGCTGCTGCCCGTTTTCGAGCGCGTGCTGGCCGTCAGCGCCAGGATCGGCGGCCTGATCTTCGCCCTGATCACCACGCTGGTCTTTTTCCTTTTGCTGACGCCGATCTCCCTGCTGATGCGCCTGGCCGGCAAGGTGTTCATGGATCGGCGCTTCGACGCCCGGGCGGCGACGTATTACGAGCCCTGGCAGGTCTCTGAGGATGCCCGCAAGCAGTTCTAAGGAGAAGCGATGAAAGGCTCGATCGTGAAGGAAATGTTCGAGTTCATTTGGAAGCGCAAGGCATTTTGGATGCTGCCGATCATCCTGATCTTGCTGCTGCTGGCCTTGCTGATCGTGTTAAGCCAAGGCAGTGCCGTTGCCCCGTTCATCTATACGCTGTTTTGATCTTGACGGCGCTGCGGCGGGAGAATGCCTGCCGCTGGCCGCCTTATTCCGCAACGCTTCGGCTCTGAACCCTTATTAAAACACCAACGGCCATTTCCGGCGGATCGTCGCCAGGTGCCTCTCCTTGGCGATGAAGCTCTGCACGTAGCCGCACTGGCCGCAGACATAGTTGTCGAGTACGGCGACGCGCAGGACCGTGATGGGGATGGTGTTGCTGTAGTGCATCCCCGTTTTCCCCTTCACCGCGGCGCCGCTGTGTATTTCCTTGGCCCCGCACAGGGGGCAGGTGCCGTTCTTCATTTTTTTTCTCCTCCGTTCAATGGCCGGCATGCCGCGCCGCCAGGCCCGACCGGGCGGACCATGGCCGGGGTCCTTTTGCGCCCAGGGGCGAGGCCGTGGCGACGGTCGCCAGCAGAATGAAAAGCAGGATCAGGAAAAGGATCTTTTTCATGGCTGCTCCCCGGAGCCTGCGGGTATTTCAGGCTGAACCGGGGGCTTCGGCGCCTTTTGCCGGCGGCGGGTGATGGCCTCGTGCAGGATGGACTCGATCTGGCCGTTGACGCTGCGGAAATCGTCGGCGGCCCAGCGCTCCAGTTCGGCCCACATCTCCTGGCTGAGGCGCAGCAGAAAGGACTTCTTCGCCGCCATGACCCGTCGACCCTGCGCTTATTTGTACAGGGTGCCGGCGTTGATCACGGGCTGGGCCTCGGCCTCGCCGCACAGCACCACCAGCAGGTTGCTGACCATGGCCGCCTTGCGTTCCTCGTCCAAATCGACGACGTTCTTGGCTTTCAGGTCCTCCAGGGCCATGTCGACCATGGAGACGGCGCCGTGGACGATCTTGCGCCGGGCGGCGATGATGGCCTCGGCCTGCTGGCGGCGCAGCATGGCGCCGGCGATTTCAGGAGCGTACGCCAGGTGGGTGAGGCGCGTTTCCTCGACCTGCACGCCCGCTTTTTCCAGCCGTTCCTGCAACTCTTTCCTCAGCACCTGGGCCACTTCGTCCATGCCGCTGCGCAGCGTGATCTCCTCTTCTTCCTCGCCGTGGTCGTAAGGGTAGCAATTGGCCAGGTGGCGCAGCGCGGCGTCGCTCTGGATCTTGACGTAGTGCTCGTAGTGGTCGACGTCGAAGAGGGCGTGGGCCGTGTCCACGATGCGCCAGACCACCACGGCGGCGATCTCGATGGGGTTGCCGCGCTTGTCGTTGACCTTCAGCTTGTCGATCTCGAAGTTGCGGATGCGGCGCGAGACGGTGTAGCGGCCGCGCGGCACGGCCAGCGCCAGCGGGTTGGCCCAGTGGAAGCCGTCGCTGCTGACCGTCCCCTTGTACTTGCCGAACAGGACCAGCACCTTGGCCTCGTTGGGCTGCAGGGTGAAATAGCCCGGCGGCAGGATGGCGGCTGCGGTGATCAGCAGGGCCAGCATCAGCAGGACCTGGAACAGCGACCAGTGGGAAGCGTTCGCCCCGGCGATAAAAATGAAAGCAATGGCCGCGATCAGCAGGGCGTGCAGGGCAACGACCGCCCAGCCGTTGAACGCCGTTCCCTTCTTTTCGTTTGTCATGAATGCCTCCTTCGATGCTATCGAAATGATATCATAAATATAGCATTGATTTCTCTGGTTGTCAACGAAATAGATTTCTTTGTGACTTCATTGTTTTATCTGTGAATTTATTACCCCTGGCTAAGAAATAGAATCAATTGATAAATATTGACAAAAAATGTCATTATTTTTTCCAGAATAGCAATGCATATCATCATGAACTTCATTTACACCAATGATTATTTGTTATTTGGCCTTGAATGGGTTTTGGCACGGAGATTGCTTTTGATTTTTCAGAGATTTATCATACTTTTATTGAGGCACAATGAAAAAGCGCAGGGAAGCCAGGGTCAAACAGAGCCTGCTGGTCGACATCAGCCGCAGGGGCCTCGACCAGATGGGGGTCACGGTGAATATTTCCCGCCGGGGGATGTGCATCGCCACGACCCAGGTTGTCCGCAAGCGCAGCCGGCTGCACATCCTCCTGGCCGCCGGCGACGATATTTATTCGGTCACCGGGCTGGTGGTTTGGAAAAGGGACAGGGATGACGCCCGGAAGGGAGAGGCTCCGGTGGGGCTGGGCATCGAGATCGAAAAGGCGGACCCGGGATATGGGAGAATGATCTCAAGCATGCAGCAAGGTTCGACGTTCGGGGTTCGACGTTCGAAGTTGAACACCCGATCGAACACGGCGGGTAGTGCACGCCGTACGGGAACCGGCAAGAAAAAACACGAGGATCATCGTCAGCCGTCATGATAACAGGGGCAATTCCTTGGTTTTGAATCGAGTGCTCGGGTCTTGAAACTTTCTTGCCTTACGCCTTGCGCCGATTTCCCTTCTTGCTCATCACTCGTCACGACAGACCCATTTAGAGCCTTGTCCAAGACCCTGCGCCCCATCCTTTACAATTCATCGCCGTTGGGTTAAAATCCGACCTTCACAGCTCGCTTCAAAGGGCGATCCCGAGGAAAGAATGAACCCAACCCGCTGTCATGAAAGCATTGTCGATGTGGTCGGCCACACGCCCATGGTCCGGCTCAACCGCGTGGCCGGCGACATCCCCGGCGAGGTCTTCGCCAAGCTGGAATTCCTCAATCCCATGGGCAGCTGCAAGGACCGTATCGCCCGCTACATGATCGAGAAAGCGGAGCGCGAGGGAAAGATCAAGCCCGGCGACCTGATCATCGAGAATTCCTCGGGCAATACCGCCATGGGGCTGGCCATGATCGCCATCCAGAAAGGCTACCGCCTCAAGGTCGTGGTCCGCGACCGCATCAGCCGCGAGAAGCTCGACCAGTTGAGGGCCCTGGGCGTGGAGATCCACATGGTGGACGCCTCCCTGCCCCCCGAGCACCCCGACAGCTACAACAAAATCACGCCGCGGCTGGCCCGGGAGACGCCGAACTGCTTTTTCCCCGACCAGCATAACAACCTGGACAACAATGACGCCCACTACCTGGGCACCGGCCCCGAGATCTGGGAGCAAATGGAGGGGCGCATCGACTACTTCGTCGCCGGCATCGGCACCGGCGGCACCATCGGCGGCACGGCCCGCTTCCTGAAGGAAAAGGACCCCAGAATCCGGGTCGTCGCCGTCGACCCGGTGGGTTCGGTCTTTTTCGAGTATTTTCACCACCAACGGATGGTGAAGCCCGGTCCCTACCTGATCGAAGGACTGGGCGACGAATTCCTCATCGGCTGCGCCGATTTTTCCAACATCGACGACATGCTGCAGGTGACCGACCGCGACGCCTTCCTGGCGGCCAGGGAGCTGGCGCTGCGCGAAGGCATCCTGGCCGGGGGCTCGAGCGGCGCCGCGCTGTGGGGGATACGGCAGCTGGCCGGGAAGATCCGGCGCCCGGCGCGCATCGTCACCATCTTCCCCGACGGCGCCTCGCGTTACCTCAGCACCATATACAACGACGAGTGGCTCGAGGCCAAGGGGTTGAAATAGGGGAAAACGGCCTGCAGGCTGCCCCGGTTGCAAGAGCGGCATAACCTTTTTGGCGGCTGTTTCGTAACTGATACTTACCGTTGGAGGCGCCCGATGAAGAAATCATTGCTGCTGGCCGTGCTGATCCTTGCCCTGGGCTCCGTCATTCCCGCCCAGGAACGGCCGGTTAAAACCCTGACCCTGAGCGATGTGATCGATCAGGTCCTGAAGAACAACCTTGACCTGCAGATCGAGATGTCCAACCCGGAGATCGCCGGCGCCCTCTGGAGCAAGAGCAAGGCCATCTTCATCCCGCAACTGGCTCTCAATTTCAACAGCGCCTCGACCTCGACCCCCAGCTCGACCATTTTCACCGGGGCCGATGTCGAGAAAGCCGATTCCGGCAGCCTGTCCCTCACCCTGTCCCAGAAACTGCTCACCGGCGGCAATCTGGATGTCGTGCTGGACAATTCCCGCAATTCAACCAACTCGCGCTTCAGCCAGATCAACCCCCGCTACAACTCGATGCTGCGCTTCAACCTGACCCAGCCGCTGCTCAAGAATTTCGGTCTGACGGCCACCAAGAGGAGCATCATCATCGCCCGCAACAACCGGGACCGGTCGCTCTTCGTCCTCAAGCAGAGGGTGATCGACCTGATCTACCAGGCCGAGGAAGCCTATTGGAACCTGGTGCATTCGCACCAGAACCTGGCGGTCAAGGAGAAGTCGCTGCAACTGGCCAAGGACCTGCTGAAGCAGAACGAGGTTCAGGTCAAGGTCGGCGTCTCGGCGCCCATGGACATCCTGACCGCCCAGGCCGAGGTGGCCGCCCGCGAAGGCGAGGTGCTGCAGGCGCGCAGCCTGATCCAGGCTTACGAGGAGAACCTGCGCCGCATCCTGAACATCAGCCAGGCGCCCGAGGACATCATCCCCCAGGACACGCCCGAGTTTCGCCCGCGGCCGACCGATTTCAACGATTTCCTGGAAACGGCCCTGGAGCAGCGTCCCGACATCGAGCAGGTGCGCCTGGAACTCAATAGCAAGAACATCGACGTGCGCTATTTCCGCAACCAGTCGCTGCCCAACCTGCAGCTGACCGCCTCGTACTACACCCGGGGCCTGAGCGGCACGCCCCAGGACGTCGATTTCGACCTGCTGCCTTCCGGGTCCAACTCCGGCAGCATCGGCGGCAATCTGAGCGATTCGCTGCGCGACGCGCTGAAGCGCCTGTACGAAAATTACACCATCGGCCTGCAGCTCTCCATCCCGCTGGTCAACACCTCGGCCCGCGCCGACCTGTTGCAGGCGCGGCTCAGCCTGGAACAGTCGCTGCTGACCCTGAAGAAGGTCGAGAGCACCATCTATTCCGAGGTCAAGCAGATCATCATGGACTTGGAGACCAATGCCAAGATCGTCGATGCCACCCGCATTTCGCGCGAGCTGGCCGACCAGAAGCTGGCCGCCGAACAGAAGAAACTGGCCGTCGGGCTTTCGACCAACTACCAGGTGCTGCAGTACCAGCGCGACTTCGCCAATGCCCAGATTGCCGAGCTCAAGTCGCTGATCGACTACAACCTGGCCCTTTCGCGCGTGGACAAGGTGCTGGGCGTCACCCTGGAGACGCACCACGTCGAATTCAGCGGATTTCTGGACGAAAAGAAATAAAAAGCGGTGATCTCCGCCTCCTTGTTTACATGGCGGTTCTTTTCTGATAAAATATAGTCTAGCTTTGCACATTAACAGGAGGAATTTGTGAGCATTACCAAGGAAACCAAGCAGAAGCTGATCGGTCGCTTTCAGATAAACGACAAGGACACCGGTTCGTCTGAAGTCCAGATCGCTGTCTTGACCGAGAGGATCCGCACTCTGACCGAGCATTTCAAGTCGCACCAGAAGGACAACCATTCCCGCAAGGGCCTGCTGACCCTGGTCGCCACCAGAAAAAAGCTGCTCAATTACCTGCGGCGCACCGACTATAGCAAATACTTGAAGATCATCCAGGAACTGGAACTCAGGAAGTAATTTTTTTCAGGAGAACGACATGCAAAAAACCATTCAAATCGATATAGAGGGTTCTGCCCTTAAAATCGACATCCACCGCTGGGCGCGCCAGTCGAACGGCTCGGCCCTGCTGACGTACAAGGACAACATGATCCTGGTCACCGCCAACATGCGCGACGAGGAAAAGGCCGGCCAGGACTTCCTGC
>CAZLSH010000047.1:0-15977 GCA_964562095.1 uncultured Clostridia bacterium
CAGGAACTCACTTCGTGAGTTACCTAAGAGTCCAATATGTATCTGAACTTATTCATTGCGGGCAGTCCGGGCGGACCGCTCCGGCGGCGGCGGCCGGCGGGGCGCGGCGGCTCTTGACCGGCGGCGTTTTTCATCCTATAATACGATTTCTGGGCGATTAACTCAGCGGCTAGAGTATTACCTTCACACGGTAGGAGTCGCAGGTTCGAATCCTGCATCGCCCATTGTTTCCACCATGAAGCCAGCTCCGTTCCGCCCGGGCCCGTTCGCGACTCATTCTCCCAGAAGCCTGGCCGGCGAAAAACTCTCCCTTGCCGAGGTAAATCGACCATGAAAAAAGTCATCCTGGCGCATCGCTACCACGATGAGGCCGTCGCCGCGCTGAGCCGCGAATTCGACCTGGTCATCGCCGGCGAGAAGAACGGCGGCCTGCGCGCCTGCCTGCGGCGCCACCCCGATGCCGAGGCGCTGATCAGTTTCCTTTCCGACCCGGTCGACCGCTCCATGATCAACGGCATGAGCAAGCTGAGGATCATCGCCAACTTCGCCGTCGGCTACAACAACGTCGACGTCGCCGGCGCCCTGGAAAAGAACGTCCTGGTCACCCATACGCCGGACGTCCTGACCCGGGCCACCGCCGACCTGGCCATGGCCCTGATCCTCGCCGCCTCGCGGCGCCTGGTCGAGGGCGATGCCCTGGTCCGGGCCGGGGAGTTCCACGGCTGGCGGGCCGGGCTGCTGCTGGGCAGGGAGCTGAACGGCGCCGTCCTGGGCATCGTGGGCATGGGGCGCATCGGCCTGGCCGTCGCCCTGCGCGCCCGCGCCTTCGGCATGAAGGTCGTATTCTATTCCCGCAGCGCCAAGCCGCGCATCGAAAAGAAGTACGGCTTCGCCCGGGTCACGTTCCTGGAGCTCATCCGCAGCGCCGATGTCGTCTCGCTGCACCTGTCCTACTCCGCCGGCATCCGCCGCTTGTTCAACCGCGACGTCTTCGCCTTGATGAAAAAAGACGCCGTTTTCGTCAATACCGCCCGCGGGCCGCTTGTGGACGAGGCGGCCCTGGCCGCCGCCCTGGAAAAGAACGAACTCTTCGCCGCCGGCCTCGACGTCTACGAGAATGAGCCCAAGGTGAACGCCAGGCTGAAGCGGCTGCCCAACGTCGTGCTGCTCCCCCACCTGGGCAGCGCCACGGAGGCGACGCGGCGGCAGATGGCCATGATGACCGTGCAGGCGGTGCGCCAGGCATTGGCCGGCAGGCGGCCCCGGCACCTGATCCCGGAATGGAAGGAGAAGCTCAAGAAAAACAGATGTTAGACGCTAGACGTCAGACGTCAGCAAGATAAAAGCGACACGGAATTGCATCGGACCATCAATTTATCTTGCTAACTTCTAACGTCTAACGTCTGAGCTATCGGGCCATTATTTCTTCTTGCTAACTTCTAGCGTCTAACGTCTGACGTCTGAGCCATCGGGCCATTATTTCTTCTTGCTAACTTCTAGCGTCTAATGTCTAACGTCTGAGCCAAAGGTTGAATCCCATTTACTTCAGGACATATAATGTCCCTATGACCAGATCCGCTAAGCTCGGCCAGAATTTCCTGCACGACGCGAACATCGCCCGGCGCATCGTGGGCCTGGTGCCGCCGGGTCCCGGACCGCTGCTGGAGATCGGCCCCGGCAAAGGGATCCTGAGCCGGCTGCTGGCCGAAAGGTTTCCCGGCCGGCGCCTCATCATGGTCGAGGTCGACCCGCTCCTGGCAGCGGACCTCGAACAGCGCTTCATTGGCACGGAAGGTTCCCGCCGCGGAGACGGAGTCGAGATCATCGGCATGGACATCCTGCAACTGGACTTGGCCGGCCGTTTCGCCGCCGGCGGGGTGACCGTGACCGGCAACCTGCCCTACCACATCTCCAGGCCGCTGATCGACTGGTTCATCCATCAGAACCCTTTGATCGGCGAGGCGGTTCTGATGCTGCAGAAGGATTTCGTCGACAAGCTCCTGGCCGCTCCGGGCGGCAAGAAGTACAACGCCCAGTCGGTCGTTTTCCAGCTGCTGTTCGCGGCCCGGCGCCATTTCGACGTGCCGGCAGGCGCGTTCGTCCCCAAGCCGAAGGTCGTCTCCACGGTGATCACGGCCCGGCCGCTCGCGCCCGCCTTGAACTCGGACCCGGGGTTCTACCCTTTCATCAGGCTGTGCTTCGCCGAGCGGCGCAAGACGCTGTGGAACAACCTGGCAGCGCACGCAGACAAAAATCTCCTGGCCGCCGCTTTCGCCGCCTGCGGCCTGGCCGCCTCCGTCCGCGCCGAGCAGCTGGCCCCTCCACGCTTCGCCGATCTTTGGCACATGCTGGCGCCGGCAGGAACGGAAGGGACCCGGTGAAAAAGCGCCTGCTGCTGTTCATGATCGTCGCCTGCGGCTTGTGCATTCACCTGCCTGCCGCGGCGGCCGAACTCCAAAGCCAGCTGAGCGGCTGGTTCTCGCTGAACGACAGCAGGCCCTCGACGCCGCGCCTGGGGCTGCGCTGGCAGCCTTCCCTGTCGCTAGGCCATCCCCTGGGCGGCGGCTGGGAACTGGACGGCGAGATCTCCCTGGCCGCCGCGGCCGCGCTGGACGCCCCTGCCTGGCGCTCCGCCAATGCCGATGGGACGCTCGATCCCTACCGGCTGTGGCTGCGCCTCTCCTCCCGGCAATTTGAAGCACGCCTGGGGCTGCAGAAGATCAACTTCGGCTCGGCAGCGCTTTTCCGCCCGCTGATGTGGTTCGATGCGTTGGACCCGCGCGACCCGCTGCAGCTCAGTGAGGGCGTTTACGGCCTTTTGCTGCGCTACTATTTCAGGAACAACACAAACGCCTGGCTGTGGGGGCTCTACGGCAACGACGATGCCAAGGGCTGGGAGACGTCACCGACGGCGGCGCGCACACCTGAGTTCGGCGGCCGCCTGCAAGTGCCGTTCCTGGCCGGCGAGGCGGCGGCCACCGCCCACTTCCGCCGCAGCGCCCTCACGGGCGATCCAGCCGGCCCGGCCGCCAGGGAAAGCCGCTTCGCCTTCGACGGCAAATGGGACCTCGGCTGCGGATTATGGCTCGAGGGGGCGTTCACCCACCGGGCCGACCCGGCCATGAACGGCTTCGCCGCGGGGACCGCGGCGCATCCCTGGCAGCGGGCGCTGACCATGGGGATCGACTACACGTTCGCCCTGGGAAACGGGCTGTACGTGCTGGCCGAGCAGTTCTTCACCCACGACGCCGCTTCGGCGTTCGGACGGGGCTCCGGCGGTGCGATCCTGACGGCGCTGTCGGCCCGTTACCCGCTCGGCCTGCTCGACAGCCTGAATGCCATCTTGTATCATGACTGGCGGGCCGGACAGTCGTATTCATTCGCCGCCTGGCAGCGGACGACCGACCACTGGCAATTCCACGTCATGGCTTTCTGCAATCCCAAACGACCGCTGGCGGTCCAGGACCCAGCGGCAAACGTTTCGTTTGCCGGTGGGGGCTTTCAATTGCTAGCGGTTTGGAACCTATGAGCGAAAAACGATGGAGGCGCGCATGGCTGACGAAAAACTGATCCGCACCGAGAACCTGGTCAAGGTCTTCCCCATGGGCTCGTCAAAGGTCACGGCGCTGAACCGGGTGACCCTGAGCTTCCAGGCCGGCGAATTCGCCGGCCTGGTCGGGCCCAGCGGCTCGGGCAAGACCACCTTCCTGAACATCGTCGGCACGCTGGACGCACCCAGCTCCGGCAGCGCCTTCGTTCTCGGCCGCAAGGCGGAGAACCTCTCGCACCGCGAAGCCGCCTGGCTGCGCAACCGCTCCATCGGCTTCATTTTCCAGACCTTCAACCTGCTGCCGGTCTACACCGCCTACGAGAACGTGGAATTCCCGCTGCTGCTGCTGAAGACGCCGGCGGCGCAGCGCAGGAAAATGGTCATGGACGCCCTGGACTGGGTCGGGCTGGCCGACCGGACGCGATCGCGGCCGGCGCAGCTGTCCGGCGGCGAAAGCCAGCGCGTGGCCATCGCCCGGGCCATGGTCAAGAAGCCGCCGCTGCTGCTGGCCGACGAGCCCACCGCCAACCTGGACGCCGAGAACTCCCATCATATCCTGCAGACGATGGAGAAGCTGAACCGCCAGCTGGCCACCTCTTTCCTGTTCGCCACCCACGACGAGAAAGTGATCGGCTACCTGCGGCGCAAGATCACCCTGGTCGACGGCCGGGTCGCCGGGGACGAGAACTGCCGCCCGCGCGGCGCCGAGGGGACGGAGCCGTGCTGACCCTGCGCCTGGCCCTGCGCAACGTGCTGGGCACCGGCATCCGCGCCTGGCTCAACGCCCTGATCATCTCCCTGGCCCTGGTGGTCGCGACCTGGAACCAGGGCCTGGTCTCGGGCATGGACGAGCAGGCCGCCCGGGCCGCGCAGGCCATCGAGTTCGGCGGCGGCCAGTATTGGCAGGAAAAGTACGACCCCTTCGACCCGCTGACCCTGGACGAGGCGCACGCGCCGCTGCCCCCCGCCCTGCGGGCGCTGGTCGACGACGGCCGGGCCGCCGCCGTGCTGGTGCTGCAGGGGAGCATTTACCCGCGCGGCCGCATGCGCTCCATCCTGCTCAAGGGGATCGATCCCGGGCAGCGCATCCTGGATTTTCCGAGCGGGGAAATGGCCGGCGGCGGCGAGCTGCCGGCCCTGATCGGCGGGCGCTTCGCCAAGGCCGTCGGGCTGGCCCGGAACGACACGGTCACCCTGCGCTGGCGCGAGCCGGGCGGCGCGTTCAACGCCCAGGACGCCGCCGTCGCCCACGTGATGAGCACCACCGTCGCCTCGATCGACAGCAACCAGGTCTGGCTGCCGCTGGCCAAGCTGCAGGCGATGGCGCGGCTGCCGGGCGAGGCCACGCTGGTGGTGCTGGCCCGGGGCACGCCGCCGCCCGCGGCGCCGCCGGGGTGGACTTTCCGCGACGCCGACTACCTGCTGCGCGACCTGCGCGAGCTGGTCAAGGCCAAGAGCTACGGCCGCACGATCTTCCTGGTCATCTTTCTTTCGCTGGGCATGCTGGCCATCTTCGACACCCAGGTGCTGGCCATCTTCCGCCGCCGCCGCGAGATCGGCACCCTGGTGGCGCTGGGCTTCACCCGCGGCCAGGTCATCCGCCTCTTCACCCTGGAAGGAGCCCTGTACGGCGTCCTGGCCGTCATCCTCGGGGCGCTGTACGGCCTGCCGCTGCTGTGGCTTCAGGCCCGGGCCGGCTTTCCCGTTCCCGCCGGCACCGAGGACATGGGCATCTCCATCGGCGAACGGATCTACCCGGCTTACAGCGCCGGGCTCATCCTGGGGATCGTCCTGGTCTCCCTGCTGGTGACGACCGCGGTCAGCCTGCTGCCCACCCGGCGCATCGCCCGCCTCAAGCCCACCGACGCCCTGCGCGGGAGGATGTCGTGATCCGCTTCCTGTGCCTGGGGCTGTGGCGCGACCGCTCGCGCAGCCTGTTCCCGCTGCTCACGGTTTCGTTCGGCGTCATGCTGACCGTGGTCATGTTCACCTGGATCAAGGGCTTCGAGGTCGGGTTCCTGGCGACCAGCGCCCGCCTCGGCTCGGGCCACGTCGCCGTCATGAGCCGGGCCTACGCCGACGAGCGGGACCAACTGCCCAACGACGCGGCCCTGCTCGGGAGCACCGGGCTCATGGAGCGGCTGCGCCGTGATTTTCCCCTCTTCTCATGGACGCCGCGCATCCGTTTCGCCGGCCTGCTCGACGTGCCCGACGAAACAGGCGAAACCCGGGCCCAGGGCCCGGCCGGCGGCCTGGCCGTCGACCTGTTTTCCCCCGCATCGCCCGAGCCGGCCGTCCTCGACCTGGAACCGGCGCTGGTCAGGGGCGCTTTGCCGCGCCAGGCGGGGGAGATCCTGCTGGCCGACGAATTCGCCGCCAACCTGGGGATCGCCCCCGGCGCGACCGTCACTCTGATCGCCGGCACCATGCATGGCGGCATGGCCACGGCCAACTTCACCGTCGCCGGCACCTTCCGCTTCGGCGCGCCGGCCATGGACCGCGGCATGATGATCGCGGACCTCGCCGACGCCCGCGCCGCGCTGGACATGGGCGACGCCGCCGGCGAGATCGCCGGCTTCTTCCGCGCCGGCTTCTACGACCGGGAGCGGGCCGAGACCGAGGCGCAGCGCTTCAACGGCCTTTTCGCCGCGGCGCAGGATCCCTTCGCCCCGCGCATGGAGACCCTGATCGCCATGAGCGGCATGAGCCAGATGCTGGGCTGGATGGACGCCATGCTGGGCATCATCGTCGTCGTCTTCCTGGTGGCCATGTTCATCGTGCTGTGGAACACCGGCCTGATGGGCAACATCCGCCGTTACGGCGAGATCGGCGTGCGCCTGGCCATGGGCGAGACCAAGGGGCGGGTCTATCGCGCCATGATCGCCGAGGCGGCGGTCGTCGGCCTGGCCGGGTCCCTCATCGGCACGGCCCTGGGTCTGGCCCTGGCGTTGTATGTGCAGGAGCACGGTCTGGACTTCAGCGCCATGATGCGCAACGCCTCCATGCTGATGTCGACCAAACTGCACACCCACGTGACCGGGACGGCGTATTTCATCGGCTTCCTGCCGGGCCTGGCCGCCACCGTGCTCGGCGCGGCCACCGCCGGCCGGGCGATCTACCAGCGGCAGACGTCGCGCCTGCTCAAGGAGTTGGAAGCATGAAAAGACCGGCAGCGATCATCGTTCTCGCCCTGGCGGCCTGCGCTCTCCTGAACGGGGCGCCGCAGGAGAGCCCCGACGGGATCCTGAAAAGGATCGACGAGAACCGGACCGCGGGCAACAAGGTCATCCTCTCGGAGATGATCATTCACGGCCGCCGCGGCAGCCGCGCCATCCGCGTCAAGTCCTGGGTGCAGGGGACGGAAAAATCCTTCTCCCAGTACCTCGACCCGCCGCGCGAGCGGGGGACCAAGATGCTCAAGCTGGGCGACCAGCTGTGGACCTACTACCCGGCCAGCGACCGCATCATCCTCATCGCCGGCCACATGCTGCGCCAGTCGGTCATGGGTTCCGACCTCTCCTACGAGGACATGATGGAGGACCCGACCCTGCAGGGCAACCACGCGGCCGCGATCGCCGGCGAAAAGGAGTTGCTCGGACGCCCTTGCCGCATCCTGGACCTGGAAGCGAAGAAAGCCGACGCCGCCTATCCCCGACGGCGGCTGTGGGTCGACACGGAGCGCTTCACCGTGCTGAAGGAGGAGCTGTTCGCCCGCAGCGGCAAGCTGCTCAAGACCACCACGGTGGAAAGCGTGCGCCGCTTCGGCAGCCGCTGGCTGCCCGACCGTGTCCGCTTCAAGGACGCAATGAAGGAGGGACAGGGGACCGAATTCGTCGTCCACGAGATCGAGTTCGACGCCGTCATCCCCGACACGCTCTTCTCCAAGGCCGCGCTGAAGAAATAGCCCCCAGCGGCGCCCCGGGTTTTTATGCTATAATGCGGCTGCGGAATTCAGTGGAGAAAAAAACAGCCCCATGATCAGCAACGAGGTCTGGATCCTGGCCGGGACGGCGGCCGCCCTGGGACTCTTTCATACCCTGGTCGGCCCCGACCATTACCTGCCCTTCATCGCCATGGCCAAGGCCCGGCAATGGCCGCTGCGCAAGACCCTGGCCATCGCTTTTTTCTCCGGCCTGGGGCACGTCCTGAGCTCAGTGCTGCTGGGTTTCATCGGCCTGGCGCTGGGCCTGGCCGTCAACCGGCTCGAGGCCGCCGAGTCATGGCGCGGCAACGCCGCCGCCTGGCTGTTCATCGGCTTCGGCTTCGCCTATCTCATCTGGGGTCTGCACCGGGCCATAAGAAACAAGCCCCACCACCATGCGCACGCCCATGCCGACGGCGCGGTCCACGACCACCTGCACCAGCACGAAAGCGAGCACGTCCATGTCCACGAGAAGAAGAAGGCGAACGTCACTCCCTGGATCCTTTTCACCATCTTCGTCTTCGGCCCCTGCGAGCCGCTCATCCCGCTGATCATGTACCCGGCGGCCAAGCACAGCCTGGCCGGCGTTGTCCTTGTCGCCGGCGTGTTCGCCGTCGCCACCATCGCCACCATGCTGACGATCATCTCCCTTTCCACCTGGGGACTGAGCTTCGTGCGCCTGGGAAGGCTGGAGCGCTACGCCCACGCCCTGGCCGGCGGCGCCATTTTCCTTTCAGGACTCGCGGTGCAATTCTTGGGACTATAACGAGCCGAATCGTGATTCGTAATTAGTGATGAGTGAAGAGTGATTAGAAAGAAAAGGAATAACCAGTTGCAGAGTCCTTTTTTTCCTCTTTGCTTTTCACTTTTCACATTTTACTTTTCACTGATTCGGGAGAAGGAAAAATGAAACTGACGGCAAAGGAAATCATTGAAGACCTTGAACTCGTGCGCGAGAGATCGCCGCTGGTGCACAACATCACCAACTACGTGGTCATGAACTCGACGGCCAACGCCCTGCTGGCCGTCGGCGCCTCGCCGGTCATGGCCCATGCCGTCGAGGAGGTCGAGGACATGGTCGGCATCGCCGCCGCCCTGGTCATCAACATCGGCACCCTGAGCGAGCCCTGGGTGGTTGCCATGTCCAAGGCGGCCGCCGCCGCCGGCAAGAAAGGCATCCCCATCGTCTGCGACCCGGTGGGGGTCGGGGCCACACCCTACCGCACCCGTGTTTTCCGCGGCCTGATCGAGACCGCCTGGCCGACCGTCATCCGCGGCAACGCCTCGGAGATCATCGCCAGCGCCGGCGACTTCTCCGCCACCAGGGGGGTCGACAGTGCCGCCGCCGCCGAGAGCGCGCTGGCCAGCGCCCAGTGGCTGAGCGGGCAGCACGACTGCGCGGTGTGCGTCAGCGGCGAGACCGATTATGTCGTCGACCAGGACCGGGTGCTCTTGATTCGCAACGGCCACCCGCTGATGCCGAAGGTCACCGGCCTGGGCTGCACGGCGACGGCGCTGTGCGGCGCCTTTGCCGCCGTCCAGCGCGACCGCTTCCGGGCCACCGCCTCGGCCATGGCCGTGATGGGCATCGCCGGCGAGATCGCCGGCGAAAAGGCGGACGGCCCCGGCAGCATGCAGCTCCATTTCCTGGACGCCCTTTTCCGCCTGGACGGCGCCGGGATCGAAAAACGGTTGAGGATTTCCTGATCAGCCGCTGGGGACGGCACGCCGGGTCGCCCTGATTTTGCCATGATCGATAATGAACGGTTCAGGGCGATCCAGCGGATCGCCCCTACGATTTGTAGATCCGGTTGACCGCCGCCACCCGCGCCGCCGTTTCCGCCTGGAACTCGCGCACCATGGCCGGGTATTTCGCCCCGGCCGCCTTCATGGCGGCCATGTTCTCCAGATTGACGCCGCCGATGGCCGCGATGGGGACGGCGACGGCGGCCGCGATGCGGCGCAGGCCTTCCAGGCCGACGACCGGGTAGTTCTCCTTGGTGGGCGTGGCGATCACCGCGCCGACGCCCAGGTAGTCGGCGCCGCGGCGCTCCGCCTGCACGGCTTCCTCCAGGCTGGAGCAGGAGATGCCGATGATCATCCCCGGCCCCAGCAGGGAGCGGGCCGCCTCGATCGCGACGTCGTCCTGGCCGACGTGGACGCCGTCGGCGCCGCTGAGCAATGCGATGTCCAGCTGGTCGTTGACGATGAAGAGCGTGCCGCTGGCGGAGGCGGCGTCGCGAATGGCGCGCGCCGTCGCCAGCCGCCGGGCCGCCGGCGCGTCCTTCTCGCGGTACTGCACGATGCGGGCGCCGCCGCGGCACGCTTCGAGGGCGATGCCCCGGTCATGGGTCACGACGTAAGCGCCGCCGGGAAGATCACGGAAGCGCAACCGCGCCCGCAGCGCCCCACCGGCCTTCTCGATGATGCGCGCATGGCTCTGGAAAGCCAGTGCGGGCAGCTGGGCCAGCGGGAAATATTCTATTGCCACGGCGTCGTCGCCGGGCCGGAGCTCCCCGCTGTCGACGCCGACCAGAAAGCCGGCGACCAGCACCTCGCCGGCAAGGGGGTTCATGCCCATTTCCAGGGCGGCCACGCCCCGGATGCGGCCGGAAAGCCCGGTCTCTTCGCGCAGTTCGCGCAGCATGCACTGCTCGGGCGTTTCGCCGGTCTCCTGGAAGCCGCCCGGCAGGCACCATTTCCCCTTGCCCGGCTCCACGCCGCGCCGCACCAGCAGCAGCTCGTGGCGCTCGTTGAACACCACGGCGGCTGTGGCCGGCACCGGGTTTTCGTAGTGCACGACCCGGCAGGCCGGGCAGTAGTCCCGTTCCCGGCCTTCCTGCGTCCGTTTTCCCAGCTTGCCCCCGCAGCGCGGGCAGAATGTTTTCCCCATCGATCGTTCCTTCCGCCGGCGGAGCCGGCAGAGACCAGTGTAGGTCAAAGCAGCCGGGAAAACAACCGCCGGCGGCAGGTCAAATTGAAATTCTCTCCCTTTCCTGCTACAATCGCCCTCCGGCACCCGTGCAAAGGAGGCATTCCCGCTGACCCGGCTCATGGAAGACCCGACAACGGATCCCCGCGATTCCTCCGCCAGCGACCTGCAGGTCCGTTACCTGGACTTGGCCAAAATGGGCGGCGGGACGGTCATCAACGGCCGCTACCGCGTCGAGCGCCTGATCGGCCGGGGCGGCTTCGGCATGGTCTTTGCCGCCTGCGATCTGACCCTGAAGGCCCCGGCGGCGCTGAAGTTCTTCGATCCCCAATCGCTGCGCGATGAAAAAAAATTCCTGCGCGTGCAGCGGGAGATCAACCTGTCGCGGCGGATCAGCGACCCGCGCATCGTCAAGATCTTCTCACTGGAGAACTGGTCGGGGATCTGGTTCATGGCCATGGAGCTGGTCCAGGGGCGGAACCTGAAGCAGAGGTTGAAGGAATCGGGGCCTTTCCGCTGGGAGGAATTCCGCCCCCTGTTCTTCGAGATCCTCCAGGGGGTGGCGAGCCTGCACGGGCAGGGGATCATTCACCGCGACCTGAAGCCGTCGAACATCATGGTCGGCCCGGGCGGGGAGATCAAGATCCTCGATTTCGGCCTGGCCAAGGAGATCGGCGACCTGGAAAAGACTTCGTCCATCGGCGAGATCGTCGGCTCGCCCTACTACCTTTCCCCCGAGCAGATCCAGGGGCTGGAGCTGGACGAGGCCTCGGACATCTACCAGCTGGGCATCCTCCTCTTCCAGGCGCTGACCAACGCCTACCCTTTCCCCGACACGACCACCATGAACCTGGTCCTGATGCACCTGAGCCAAAAGCCCGAGCGCATCGCGGCGCGGGGAGCGAAGGTGCCGGCGGTCGTCGAGTTTGCCGTGTCCAGGGCGCTGGCCAAGAAAAAGCAGGACCGTTTCCGCAGCGTCGCGGCGATGAGCGACCGCCTGCGCAAGGGCAGCACGCCGCTGAGCCATTCGCTGGCGCGCCGCATCCCCCGGCTGCTGCGCATGGCTGCCGCCGTCACCGCGGCGCTGCTCCTGGGCTGGGTGGCGTACACCGCGACGTGGGGCTCCGCGAGCATCTCCTCGCTGGAAAGCGCCGGCTCGGCGGTCAGGGCCCGCAACCGCTTCGGCCGGACCGTCTGGCGCAAGGACTTCGCGCCGTTCAGCGTCCACCTGGCCCACTGGGTCGCCCAGACCGGCCCCTTGAAACGGGAGCAGCTGCAGAACCCGGCCGAAAGGCTCAACAACTCCTTTGTCCAGCGCCTGCAGGCCTTGGCCCCGCCGCTGGTCCTGGCGTTCCTTTCCCATCCCGGCCAGGGTGCATTCGCCGCGGACGTCTCCATCGACTCGGACCATTCTGACAACCAGGTGGCGGTGCTGGACGGGCGCGGCCGCTTGCGCATCCGGGCGCCTTATTCCGCCGCCTTCGAACTGCGGGCTTACGATTTTTCGCGGGTGGTCACGATGGGAGCCCGCCAGCGGGCAAACGTGGGCGGGGAAACGCTGGACCTCTTTTCCCTGCAAAACCACCAGGGCATGTACCCTTCGGCCCTGCTGGCCGCCAGCGGCAACTGCATCGCGACCCTGTGCAGCCCGGGATCGATTTTGGAGGCCCAGCCGCTGCATCTCGACTCCCGGGGCGGCTCCCTGCTGGTGCTCAGCGCCAACAACCCCCTTTCGCACATGGCCTTCCTTAGCGAATGGAACTTTTCGCCACTCAGCCACAACCGCCTGGACATGCTCCCCGATTATCAGCTGGACTGGGACGGCAGCTCCGCCGACTTGTCCGTCCTGGTCCCGAGCAGAAGCCGGATCGTCGAGAACCGCTGGCGCGACCGGGGCTGGGCGGTCATCGCCGAGGCGGTGGAGCACAAGCTCATCCGCGTTCATCGCGACGGCCGGCTGGTCGTCGACGACAGCGGCCGCATCGCGGCCTATCGCGATGATCCCGCCACGTTGAACCAGGCCTACGGGCTGATCAACGAATGCTTCCAGCAGCGCTTCGCGCGCCGCAATCCCGAAAAAGCCCTGGAATTATGCGAACGCGCCGCCGCCCTGCCGCTGCAGAATCCCTACCTGCTCTCGGCGCTGCTGCAGCTGCGGGGCGACTGCCAGGTCGCTTTGGGCCGCACCGCCGCCGGCAAGCGTGACCTGCGCGAGGCGCTGGGCCTTTTCCCGCATAACAACGACGCGATGAAGCGCCTGCTGGAAGCCGAGTTCTTCGAGAAGGGGCCTGCGGCGGCCATCGCCCAGTACGAGGACTCCTATTCTCAGGGCAAGAATTTCCTGGGCTTGGGCGACTCGGGCAACAGCCTGTTCCTCGGCTTTGCCCACTTGTCCGCCGGCCAGCCGGAAAAGGCCAGGGAATGTTTTGAAAAAATCCACCAGCAGCGCTTCCCCCGCTCCCGCGAGCCGCTCCTGGCCATCCTGGAGATGTTTGCGGGAAATTACCCTCGGGCGGCGCGGCACCTGGTCGAGGCCGAGAGCCGGGTTCCCGACCTGTTCGACATCCGCGAACTGCGACTGCTGCTGGCCCGCAGCATGATCCTGGCCGACTCGGACCCGGGCCGCGCCCGCTGGATCCTGGAAGACCTGGCGAAATTTTCGCTGCGCCAGGGGCACATGGCCGAGGTCTCGCTGTGCTACCTGCTGGCCCGGGCGGGGAAGACGGAGGAGATCCGCGAGCGGATCGGGCCGGCGTTCGCCAAGCTCAGGAAGATCGCGGCCGGCGACTTTGAGACCCGCCTGTGGTTGTGGTATGACGCCTTCGTCTATGCCCGGACCATGGAGCTGCTCGGCGACCGCTCCGGGGCCCGCGAAGGCTACCGGGCCTGCCTGGAGGCCAACCCCCATACCGCGCTGGCCGCTGAAGCGCGGCAAGCCCTGGCCAGGCTGTAGCCGCCCCGACCGCTGCGCCGCGCGCGGTTTCTGTTATAATGGCCGGACATGGCTGAAAAGACGATCAGCGAGATCGCCAAGCTCTGCGCCGACTGCGGCACCTGCCAGTCGGCCTGCCCGGTCTACCAGGCCGAGCTTAGCGAGCCCAATTCGCCGCGCGGCAAGGTCAACCTGGTCAAGGCGCTCGCCGACGGGCGCCTCGCCCGGAACCCGCGCAACCGTTCCCTGCTCTACCAGTGCCTGGTCTGCGGCGGCTGCGAGCACGCCTGCCCCCAGGGGGTCGAATTCAGCGCCATGATGATCGAACAGCGCAACCGCCTGGCCGGCGGCCGGCGCATCCCCTGGCTCAAGAAGGCCGCCCTCTTCCTCTACCAGGGATTCATCCTGCGCCGGGTCCTCTGGCTGCCGCGCCTGCTGGCGCGGACGCCGCTCAATAGGAAGCTCTCCCTGCCCGCCTTCGAGAAGGCCGGCTTGAAGAAGATCCGCGGCAACGACCGGCAAAAAGAATACGACATCCTGCTCTTTCCGGGCTGCGTGTTCACCCATTTCTACCCGCGCAAGACCATCGAGATCAAGGCGCTGCTCGAAGGCCTGGGGTTCAGCGTCCTCTATCCCGCCGGGCTGCAGTGCTGCGGCTTCCCCTACCTCTCGCAGGGCTGGGGGGAGAAATTCGCGGAACTGAAAGAAAAGAACGAAGCCGTTTTCCGCCGCTTCCGTTTCCGGCGGATCGTCGTTCCCTGCTCGACCGGGGCGCTGGCTTTCAGGAAATATTACGATCTGCCGGCAGCCGGGATTCTCACCTTGAACGAGTTCCTGTTCCTGAACGCTCCCGGCGCGGCCGTCGACCCGGCTTTCACCGCCGGGCTCACCGGCCCCTTCACTTACCACGACCCCTGCCACGACCTGCACTCGCTGCGCCTGCAGCGCGAGACGCGCCATTTCCTGGAACGGTTCGGCGAACGCTTCCGCGACGACAGCGTGCCGTTGTGCTGCGGCTTCGGCGGCATCTTCAAGACCGGTTTCCCGGCCACTGCCAACCGGATCCTGGCCAGGAAGGCATCGCGGCTGGCCGAACTGGGCGCCGCCGCCGTGGTCACCTCCTGCCCCGGCTGTTACCTGCAATTGAAGGAAAACCTTGACGTGCCGGTCTATTTCTTCAGTGACCTGTTTGCGAAACAGCAACTCATCGTGACTCATGGCGAGGAATAGGTGAACTCGGCGTAAGGCTCAGGGCGTAAGGCGCAAGGTGCAATTCCTTTCTTACCTTAAACCTTAAGCCTTTCGCCTTAAACCGATTTCGGATAATGGCCGGCACCGGCGCAAAGTTCAGGGCGGAGGGAAGATGACTGTCCCAAGTAAAAGTTTAAAGTTTAAAGTAAGGAATGCCATTCACGGAGAAAAGTCACTGGCAATGCTTTCGATGTGGAAATTGGAATTTGGAGCGTTGATCTGCATCCCCGACAGGAGAATCTTTTTTCACTAAATTCCTGTCTTCACTACCACTATCACTATCACTATCACTACCACTGATAGCTCATTGAGCTTCTTGCTGGCACTGACACTGTCACGACACTGGATTGCGCTCTGATCTCCTGCTAACACTATCACTAACACTTTAGACGTCAGACGTTAGACGTTAGCAAGACAATCAAGTAATTCATTCAGTTTCCTGCTGACACTGACACTGTCACTGACACTGCTCTGGGTTGACAGGATGGCCGCTATCCCCTAAAATCGGGCCATGGAAGCCAAAGAAATAGCCGACGTGCAGTTGAAGGAACTGATCGATACCATCCAGCGCGAGGGAGTGGACAAGGCGCGCCAGGAGAGTGAATCGCTGCTGAAGCAGGCCCGGGCCCAGGCCGACGAACTGCTGGCCGCCGCCCGCGCCCAGGCCGACGAACTGCTGGCCGGCGCCCGGCGCGAGCGGGAGCGCCTGGAGCGCGCCGGCCGCGAGTCGCTGCAGCAGGCGGCCCGGGACCTGATGCTGAAGGTCCGCAAGCAGCTGGAGGCCGTGTTTTCCGCGCTCCTGAAGGAGAAGGCCGCCAAGGCGCTCGGGGACAGGGAGATCGGCACCGCCATCGCCGCCCTGATCGCCAACTGGACCCCCGGGCAGCAGGATGAGATCGAGGTCCTGCTGCCCAAAGAGCGCTTCGCGCCCATGGCCAAAGCCCTGCGCCAGGCCCTGGCCGCCAGGATCGCCGCCGGCATCGAGATCAAGGCTTCCGCCGACGTGGTGGACGGCTTTCGGGTGGCGGAAAAGCAAGGGAACGCCTATTACGATTTCTCCGCCGCCAGCATCGCCGAGAACCTCGCCGTTTTTCTCAACCCGGTCATGGCCGGCATCGTCACCGCCGCCCTGAAGCAGGACGAGTAAGTTGACCCAGTATTACTACCTGGTGGCGTCGCTGCCCATGCTGCATCCCGGCGCCCCCCCGCCGCTCGACAGCCCGGCTTTTCTGGAACTCTGCCGCGAACAGGCGGCGGCGGATGACCACGCCCTGCTGGCGCGCATCTCCCTGGAAGCGCTCGAGTTCCTGCCCGGGGATCCCGCCGCCTGGCGGGAATACGCATCTTGGGAAACGGCCCTGCGCGACGAGCTGGCCGTGCAGCGCGGCCA
>CAZLSH010000047.1:15987-17701 GCA_964562095.1 uncultured Clostridia bacterium
GGCTTGGACCCGGAACCGTTCCTGCGCCCGGCGCCGTTCGTCGCCGGCCTGAGCGCCGTCGCCAGGGACGCGCTGGGCGCCGGCACGCCCGGGGAGATCGAGGCCGCCCTCGACCGCAGGCGCTGGTCCCGCCTCGACGAGATCGAAACGGGAACCCGGTTCGGCCTGGGGAACCTGGTCGTCTATCGCCTGAAGCTGCTGCTCCTGGAGCGCCGCCAGCGCTTCCAGCCCGAACCCGGCCGCCAGGCGTTCCAGAGCGAGTTCAGCCGCATCATGGCCGGCGCCGCCGCGATCCGGCCGGACAGGGAGACATGAAATGACGAAAGGAAGGGTGGTCGGCATCAACGGCAACATGGTCACCGTCGAGGTGGCGGGCGATGTCACCATGAACGAGGTGGCCTACGTGTCCTGCGCCGGAAAGAAGCTCAAGTCGGAGGTCATCCGCATCCGCGGCCGCCTGGCGGAAATGCAGGTCTTCGAGATGTCGCGGGGCATCGGCGTGGGCGACGAGGTCGAGTTCACGGCGGAGCTGCTCTCCGTGCGCCTGGGGCCCGGCCTGCTGGCGCAGGTCTACGACGGCCTGCAGAACCCGCTGCCGGCGCTGGCCGCCCAGTGCGGCTTCTTCCTCGAGCGCGGCGTCTACCTCAGCCCCCTCGACGAGAACAGGGAGTGGCCGTTCACCCCGGCGGCCAGGCCGGGCGACACGGTCACGGCCGGCGACGCGCTGGGGACCGTCCCCGAAGGCATTTTCAGCCACCGCATCATGGTCCCCTTCCAGTTCCGCGAACTCCTGCGGGTCGAGCGCATCGTCCCGGCCGGTTCCTACCGCATCCACGACACGATCGCCGAGCTCGGCGACGGAAACGGGCGCCGTCTCCCGGTCAGCATGACCTTCACCTGGCCGGTCAAGCGCCCGGTCACCTGCTACCGCGAGCGCCTGCGGCCGGCGGATCCCATGGTCACCCAGATCCGCATCATCGACACCTTCATCCCCGTCGCCCGCGGGGGCACCTACTGCATCCCCGGCCCGTTCGGTGCGGGCAAGACCGTCCTGCAGCAGGTGACCAGCCGCAACGCCGACGTCGACATCGTCATCATCGCCGCCTGCGGCGAGCGGGCCGGCGAAGTCGTCGAGACGCTGCGGGAGTTCCCCAAGCTGGCCGACCCCCGGACCGGCCGCACGCTGATGGAGCGCACCATCATCATCTGCAACACCAGTTCCATGCCGGTCGCCGCCCGCGAAGCGTCGGTCTACACCGCCATCACCCTGGCCGAATACTACCGTCAGATGGGGCTGCACATCCTGCTGCTGGCCGACTCCACGTCGCGCTGGGCCCAGGCGCTGCGCGAGATGTCGGGGCGCCTGGAAGAGATCCCCGGCGAGGAGGCGTTCCCCGCCTACCTGGAGTCGGTCATCGCCGGCTTCTACGAGCGGGCCGGCCTGGTGCGCCTGCGCGACAGGAGCAGCGGGTCGATCACCATCGGCGGCACGGTCAGCCCGGCCGGCGGCAACTTCGACGAGCCGGTGACCCAATCGACGCTGAAGGTGGTCGGGGCCTTTCACGGGCTTTCGCGCGAACGCTCCGACGCCCGCAAGTACCCGGCCATCCATCCGCTGGAAAGCTGGAGCAAATACCCCGGGCTCATTCACGCGGCGGGGACCGAGTACGCCCGCGCCATTCTCTTCCGCGGCAACGAAGCCAGCCAGATGATG
>CAZLSH010000048.1:0-14725 GCA_964562095.1 uncultured Clostridia bacterium
AAGCCGCCGTGAGCCGCTCCGGTTCGGGATGGAGCGCGATGATGGTGCCGCCCTGGCGCAGGCTCTCGCACTGCAGCAGGTGCTTGAGGAAGACCAGGTTGGTGCGGATGCCGCGGATGATGATATTGTCCAGGAAGCTGCGCATGTCATTGATGGCGTTGGGCCGTTCGACGGCATAGGTGAGGATCTTGCCGATGAAGGGGTCGTACATCGGCGTCACGCGCGCCCCGGTGTAGAGCGTGGTCTTGAAGACGTTGCGGATGGTCGAGTAGTGGAAGAAGTGGCTGATCTGGCCGCTGGAGGGCAGGAAGTTGCTGTAGGGGTCCTCGGCCATCAGCGAGACCAGGAGCACGTGGTGCTTGGGCTTGACGATGCGCACGCCGTGCACGTCGTGCAGCAGCTCGCCGCGGGCGATCACCACCTGCTTCTTCAGGAAGTTGGAGCTTAGGTGCACTTCGGAGATCAGGGTGTTGATCTGGAAGGTGGGGTTGATCTCGGAAAACAGGCACTCGTTGTTCTCGACGAGGAACTCGACGTAGCCGAGGCCCACGTAGCCGATCTTCCTGAGCAGCGCCTGCGAGCGCTCGTAGAGGCAGGCGCGCAGCCGCTCGTCGACGTTGGGCGAGGGCGATTCCTGGAAGATCTTCTGGAAGCGGCGCTGGATCGACGACTCGATCTCGGGCAGGAACAGGATATTGTCCTTGGCGTCGCGGAAAAAGGGGATCTCGATATGGTGGGCATACGGCCGGAACTCCTCGAAAAAAACGCCGTTGCGGGCGTTGTCTTCGCGCTTGAGCAGGTTGGCCACCTGATCCTGGGCCTCGCGCCGGTAATCGGCGACGCGGATGCCCCGCCCGCCCGAGCCCTTGAGCGGCTTGATGATCAGCGGGTAGGTGAAGCCCTCGTCGCAGGCCTCGCAGTCGAGGGGGCTGCGCAGCAGCTCGGAGTACTTCAGCGCCGGCAGCCCGATGGCGGCGGCCGTCTGCCGCAGCCGGCGCTTGTCCTCCACCGCCGCCAGCACGCCGGCCTCGGGGCCGATGAAGCGGATGCCGTTTTCGCTGCAGCCGCGGGCGAATTCCGGGCTCTCGGCCAGGAAGCCGTAACCGGGGTGGATGTAGCCCGCCTTGACCTCGCGCGCCTTTTCCAGGATGGCCTCGCCGTCCAGGTAGCTGTCCTCCAAGCGCGAGGAATAGAACTTGAAGCTGCGATCGGCCAGTTTGACGGGCAGGGAGAGCGAATCCTCCGGCGAGTGCATCAGGATCGTCTCCATGCCCATGCTGTTGAGCGAGTTGATAATGTCCAGGGCGATGACGCCCCGGGTGGGGATCAGGACCTTCTCTTTCATGTCCTCTCCTTAGAGGGGGATGTTGCCGTGCTTTTTGGGAGGCAGCTTGAGCGTCTTATTGGCCAGGGCTCCCAGGTTCTTGATCAGGAAGGGGCGGGTTTCCACCGGCAGGATGATCTCGTCGACGTAGCCGTAGGCGGCAGGCTCCTTGGGATTGGCGAACTTCTCCTTGTACTCGGCGATCAGCCGCTCGCGCACCGTTTCCGGCTCGACGGCCTCAGCGATGTCCTTCTTGAAAATGATGTTGATCGCCCCCTGCGGGCCCATGACCGCGATCTCGGCCGTCGGCCAGGCGCATACGACGTCGGCGCCCAGGTGCTTGGAGCTCATGACGATATAGGCGCCGCCGTAGGCCTTGCGGGTGATGACCGTCAGCTTGGGCACCGTGGCCTCGGAATAGGCGAAGAGCATCTTGGCGCCGTGCTTGATGATGCCCAGCTGCTCCTGGTCGCGACCGGGCAGGAAGCCGGGGACGTCGACCAGGCTGACCAGCGGGATGTTGAAGGCATCGCAGAAGCGGATGAAGCGCGCCCCCTTCATGGAGGCCTGCACGTCGAGCGTGCCGGCGAAGATCGCCGGGTTGTTGGCGATGATGCCGACCGAGCGGCCGCCCAGACGGGCGAAGCCGACCACCAGGTTCTGGGCGTAGCTCTTGTGGACCTCGAGGAACTTCCGGTGGTCGACCACGGCCAGGATCAGCTCCTTGACGTCGTAGGGCTTGTTGGGGTTGACCGGCACGATCTCGTTCAGCCGATCATCCATGCGGTCGAAGGGATCGCTGCCCTCGGCATCGGGCGGCGGCTCCAGATTGGAGGCGGGCAGGTAGCCGAGCAGTTCCTTGACCATGTCCAGGGTGTCCTTCTCGTCGCGGCCCACGAAATGGGCCACGCCGGAAATGGTGGCGTGGCTCTCGGCGCCGCCGAGCTCCTCGAACGTCACCTCCTCCTTGTTGACGGCCTTGATGACCTCGGGGCCGGTGACGAACATGTAGCTGGATTTGTCGACCATGAAGACGAAGTCGGTGATGCCCGGCGAATAGACGGCGCCGCCGGCGCAGGGTCCCATGATCACCGAGATCTGGGGAATGACGCCCGAGGCGATGGTATTGCGGAAAAAGATGTCGCCATAGCCGGCGAGGCTGTTGATCCCCTCCTGGATGCGGGCGCCGCCCGAATCGTTGATGCCGACGACCGGCGCCCCCGCCTTCAGCGCCAGGTCCTGGATATTGACGATCTTCCGGGCATGCATCTCGCCCAGCGAGCCCCCGAGGACGGTGAAATCCTGGGAAAAGACATAGACGACCCGGTCGTTGACTTTGCCGAAGCCGGTGATGACGCCGTCGCCAAGAAATTTCTTCTTGTCCAGGCCGAAGTTGCCCGAGTGGTGGGAAACATAGCCCTGCAGCTCGACGAAGGTGTCGGGGTCGAACAGGTACTCGATGCGGTCGCGGGCCGTCATCAGGCCGCGGCCCCGGCGCTGGGCCAGCTTGTCCAAGCCGCCCGCCGCATCCTTTTCCTCGCGCAATTTGATCAGGTCCTTGATCTTGGTTTTCATCGCTTCACCTGCAGGTGGAATTGTATAATTTTCCGCCCGAAAAAGCAAATCGCGGCCGTCCGCATGAGAAAATGTTCCCATTGGCCGCGACATGCCGTCCGCATGCCCCTATCTTCGCGCGACACGCCCCCCGGCAACGGCTTCCCAGGTTGAAAAACGCCGGAAAATGTGGTAAAAATGAGGCAATGAAACACTTATTATTCGCGGTCACCCCCGTCAGCAGCAACGGCGATTTCATCTACCTGATCCAGCACGCCTCCCTGGTGGTCAAGCTGGTCCTGCTGCTGCTGCTCTCCTTTTCCATCATCTCCTGGGCGATCATCATCTTCAAGCTCATGGAGTATTCCCGCGCCCGCAAGAACAGCCTCAAGTTCCTCGATTTTTTCAAGAAAAACAAGAATTTCAGCGAGATCCACAACGCCAAGGGGCTCTACGGCAACAACCCCCTGGGGGAGATCTTCCGTTTCGGCTACCGCGAGATATCCCAGCAGACCGCCAGCGGCCAAAAGCTGGACAAGATCGACCTGGACAGCCTGCACCGGGCGCTGCTGCGCGCATCCAACCAGGAGATCACCCGCTTTGAGCGCCTGAACGGCTTCCTGGCCACCTGCGCCTCGGCCACCCCGTTCATCGGCCTCTTCGGGACGGTGTGGGGCATCATGACCTCCTTCCAGCAGATCGGCATCCAGATGAACGCCAACCTGGCCACCGTCGCCCCGGGCATCGCCGAGGCCCTGATCGCCACCGCCCTGGGGCTGTTCGCCGCCATTCCGGCCGTCATTTTTTACAACCTGCTGCTGAACAAGCTCAAGGTGCTCATCGCCATCATGGAAGACTTCATCCTCGAGTTCCTGAACCTGAGCGAGAAGCTGCGCTGATGCACGTCCAGCCCCGGCACCGGATGCACCGCCTGCACGGCAACCTGGCCGAGATCAACATCACGCCGCTGGTCGACGTCATGCTGGTGCTGCTGATCATCTTCATGGTCACGGCGCCGATGATGCAGACCGGGATCACGGTCAAGCTGCCGTCGGCCGAGACGCGCAGCAACCCGAGCTCGGGCGGGCTGGTCCTGACCCTGACCCAGGACCGCTACGTTTACATGAACGACCAGATCGTCAACCTCTACTTCCTGGAATCGCGGCTGAAGAGCCATTTCCTCGGCAGCGACAAGAAAGTGGTCTTCCTGAAGGCGGACAAGAGCCTGACCTACGGCTATATCATCGAGGTCATGGACATCATCAAGCTGGCCGGGGTGGACACCGTGGGCATGATCGTGGAGCAGAAGTCAAGGCGATGAAGTTCAAGACCACGCTGCTGCTGTCGGTCGCCCTGCACGCCTCGCTGGCCGCCGTCATGATCATTCAGCCGGCCAGGAAAGGCAGCGGCGAGATGACCTACTACGTCGACCTGGTCAACCTCGGCGGCGGGGGCGGCGGCAGAGGAGGCCCGGCGGGCGGCGGGAACGCCGCGCCGCAGGCCGCAGGCGCCCCGGCGGCTGGGGGCGACGCCGCCCTGATCGAGGAAAAAGGCGGCGGCGTGAAGAACCTGACCGTGGAAAAGGAGTTCAAGTCGCCGCTGCGCTACCCGGACCGGGAAGGGCGGAAGAACGTCGAGGAAGAAAAGATGATCTCGGTCGTGCGCAAGCAGCCGACCGTTCCCCGCCAGCAGCCCATCGAGCCGGGGGGCCCGGCCACGGGGTTGAAGACCGGCATTTCCAGCGGCGGCGGCACGGGCGACGGCAGCGGCGGCACGGGCGGCGGCTGGGGCGACGGCTCCGGCGGCGGCGGCTATTTCCCCCACGCGTATTACATCGACCTGCTGCGCAACCGCATCTCGGCTTCCTGGTACAGTTCCCTGGTCGCGCCCGGGCTGCGCGGCAAATACGTCACCGGTGTCCATTTCATCATCGGCCGCGACGGCCGCGTCAGCGAATTGCGGGTGGAGCGCTCCAGCGGCATCGATTCCCTCGACCTTTCGGCGCGCCGCGCCGTCGAGAATGCCGCGCCCTTCGCCCCCCTGCCCAACGATTTCGCCTCGCAGTACCTGGTCGTGCATTTTGAGTTCGAATGGGAGAAATAATGAAACTGCGCAAAGCCATGCTGTTCCTGCTGGCCCTCCTGGCGTTCGCGCCGCTGCGCGCCCAGGAGGAGATCACCATCCGCATCCGCGAGGGCATGCCCATGGTCCCGGTGGCCATGCCGGCGTTCCGGCTCAACCCCGAGGCGCAGAAAAGCGAAACGGCCGCCGCCGTATACGACACGCTGTGGCGGGACCTGGAGTTTTCGCGCATTTTCAAGATGGTGCCGCGCGAACATTACGCCTATATCCCCGCCTTCAATCCCAATGCCATCCGCTTCAAGGACTGGGCCTCCATCCAGGCCAATATCCTGATATCCGGGCAGTTGGAAATCACCGCCGACGACCGCGTGATCTTCTCCTTCAAAGTATACGAAGTGGGCAGCGAACGCTTTATTTTCGGCCGCAACTTCGGTGGCAAGAAAGACCTGGCCCGGCTGATCGCCCACCGCGCCGCCGACGAGATGCTGAAGCATTTCGGCGAACGGCCCCTGTTCACCTCCAAGATCGCCTACATCTCCGAAACGGGCAACGACCGCGACGTGTACATCATGGACTACGACGGCCATCGTCCGACCCGCATCACCTTCAGCAGCGCCCTGGACATGCTGCCTTCCTGGAGCGCCGACAACGAGAAGATCCTCTACACCTCCTACCGCAACCTCAGCCCCGAGCTGTTCATGTTCCACGTCTATTCGGGAAAGACCGAACTGATCTCCAGCGGCGGCAGCAACTACGCGGCCGACTGGTCCCCCGTGGGCGACCGCATCGTTTACACGTCCAGCAAGCACGGCAATGCCGAGATCTACCTGAAGGACATGAAAACGGGGCAGGAGAAGCGGCTGACCTTCAACCCGGCCATCGACACCTCCCCCTGCTGGAGCCCGAACGGCCGCGAGATCGCCTTCACGTCGCAGCGCGGCGGCACCCCGCAGATCTACATCATGGACGCCGAGGGCAGCAATGTCCGCCGCATCACCATGGAAGGGAGTTACCACGATTCCCCCGCCTGGTCGTCCGACGGCATGCGCCTGGCCTTCGTTTCACGCATCGAGAACCGCTTCGACATCTACGTCTTCAATTTGAAGAGCAACGAGATCAGCAAGCTGACCGAGAACGCCGGCCGCAACGAGAACCCCAGCTGGTCGCCCGACGGGCGCCACCTGGCCTTCTCGTCCAATCGCAGCGGCCGCTACCAGATCTACCTGGTCGATTACGACGGCCGCAACGTCCGCCAGATCACCCGCAGCGGCGAAAACAAGATGCCGAAATGGCAGCGCTCGACAAAATGAGGGCCGCATCCCTGTAATTTGACAATTTTTATTTTGTATATTATATTTTTTAAGAAAAACAATTAGGAGGACCCATGAAAAAATGGTTGCTGGCAGTGGTCGTATTGTCACTTGTTTTGTCCTTCGCCGCCTGCGCGAAGAAAGCCGCCGCGGTCGAACCCGCACAGGAAGCGGTCGTGGAAAAGATCGAAGAGCCCGTCGCCCAGGTGGAAAAGCCCGTCCTGAGCGAGGAAGAGCTGTTCCTGCAGAAATCGCTCGAAGAACTCAACAAGGACCAGGTCCTCAAGATGATCCATTTCGATTTTGACCAGTACTCCATCCGCGACGACATGAAGCCGGTCATGCAGGCCAATGCCGACTGGCTGCTCAAGTTCCCCAGTGTGGAAGTGCTGGTCGAAGGGCACTGCGACGAGAGGGGCACCATCGAGTACAATATCGCCCTGGGCGAGAAGCGCGCCGAAGCCGCCAGGAATTACCTGGTCTCCCTGGGCCTGAACGCCGCCAAGGTCAAGATCATCTCCTACGGCAAGAGCAAGCCGCTGGTCACCGGCGTCGACGAGGCGACCTACTTCCAGAACCGCCGCGCCGAGTTCGTCATCACCAAGAAATAGCCCCATGAAGCCACGGCCCGTTCCGGCGCTGTTCCTGTTGCTGCTGCTGCTCAGTCTGCCTGCCCAGGCAGCGAAAAAGGACACCCAGCTGATCATCGACGAGGTGCAGAAACTGGCCGAGGCGCTCGACAAACTCTCCGTCCAGGTCGCGGAACTGCTCAAGAAATCGGCCATCGCCGATGACAAGATCAGCGCCGTCGCCCGCAACCAGGCCGACCTGGCGCAGAGCAAGGAAAGCTTCATGCTCAGCATGCAGTTCTTCAAGGAAGAGCTGAACGGGGTCAAGGATTCGCTGAACAAGCTGAGCGACCGGCTGATGAACCTCCCCGCCGTCCCGGCGGGCGCTTCCCCGGGCGAGGGGATGCCGGCGGCGGGAGGGATGCCGGGCGATCCGGCCGCCCAGCCCGCCGCCGCGCCGGCGCCGGACCCATCCACCGTCTATTACGCCGCCTATTCCGATTACATCAAGGAGAACTTCGACCTGGCCATCGAAGGCTTCCGCCAGTTCCTGCGCAGCTTCCCCGACAGCGGGCTGGCCGACAATTCCCTGTACTGGATCGGCGAATGCCATTACGCCAAGAAAAAGTACCCGGAGGCGATCAGCACCTTCAATGAGCTGCTCGCCAAATACAAGGATGGCGACAAGGCGCCGGCCGCCATCCTCAAGAAAGGCTACGCTCTGATCGAGCTCGGCCGCCAGGACGAAGGCATCGCCATTTTGAAAGAGCTGATCTCAAGGTTCCCGTTGTCCGAGGAGGCCTCGCTGGCGGGCCAGAAGATCAAGGAGTTCAGCGAATAACATGAGCCACGTACGCAGCTTGAACCGCGTCATCCTGGTCGGCCGGGCGGGGAAGGACCCCGAGGTCACCGTCATGCCCAACAGCGGCCAGCAGCTGGCCAAGTTCAGCCTGGCCACCAACGAAGGCTACTACGACAAGAACAGCAACGCCTGGAAAGACCTGCCCACCGAATGGCACAATATCATCGCCTGGAGGGCCCTGGCCCAGAAAGTCGAAAAGGGGGTCGGCAAGGGCGACATGGTTCTGGTCGAGGGCAGCATCCACACGCGCAAGTGGAAAGACAAGAACGGCCAGGATCGGTCGACCACCGAGATCACGGCCGACAATATCATCGTCCTCGATCGCCGCCGCGACGGCGCCCCGGGTTCCGGCCCGTCTTATTCCGGCGAGCGCCACGGCGGCCGCGACGCTTTCCCCGAGGCGGGCGCCCAGGGCGCGCCCCCGTTCATGGGCGCTCCGGAAGGCGATGAGGCCGGATTCGAAGAGGATCCCTTCTAATGGCCTTCGTCAATTACAACAACAAGGAGATCACGGCCAAGATCGTCTATTACGGGCCGGCCTTGAGCGGCAAGACCACGTGCCTGCGCTATATTTTCAACAATGACGAGATTGAGAACAAAGGCAAGCTGATCACCCTGGATACCGACGGCGACCGCACCCTGTTCTTCGATTTCCTGCCCATGGAGATCGGCAAGCTGGGAAATTACTCCATCAAGATCCAGCTCTATACCGTCCCGGGGCAGGTGGCCTACGACACCACGCGCAAGCTGGTGCTGCAGGGCGCTGACGGCGTGGTGTTCGTCGCCGACTCGCAGGTCGTCATGCGCGACCAGAACAACGAGAGTTTCACCAATCTCAAAAAGAACCTGAAGCTCAACAACCTGCAGTTCGAAAAAATCCCGCTGATCTTCCAGTTCAACAAGCGCGACTTGAAGGAGATCCTGCCCATCAGCGCCCTGAACAACGACCTGAATCCCGACAACAAGGCCTTCTTTCCCACCGTGGCCACCAACGGCGAGAACGTTCTGGAAGGGCTGCATGCCATCATCAAGCAGGTCATCATGCACCTGAAGAACCAGCTGTCCATCTTCCAGAAAGACAAAACCGTCATGTTTTCCCGCGAAGAGATCACCTCCTCCGCCTCGAAGCCTGAGGAAAAGGAGGTCGCATTCAAGGACCTGTCCGCAGGGAAGCCTCCGGGAGACACCGATGAGGAGGAGGTATTCGAGCTTTCCTCGCCCATGATCGACGCCGTCGATTCTCTCAAAAACGAGGCCGAGGAGGATATTTTCAACCTGGAGGAGATCCAGGAAATCAAGGCGGAGCCATCGGACTTCGAAATCCCGGAGATCGATTTCGCCGAGGAAGAACGCCGCGACACCGACGCCGTCCCCTTTCCTGTCATCGAGGCGGCTCCGGCTGCAAGAGCCAGCGACGATGAAACGGGCGACCTGCCCCAGGCGGCGCCGGCCGTTCAGGCGTACGAACTGCCGATCACCCTGGAAATCCCCGACGGCCCTGACAACATGCAGCTCCATCTGCACCTGAAGATCACCCTGAAAAAGAAGTAACCGCCGCGCCATGAAAAAGGTCTTCGGCTCCCTGCTGTTGTTCATCATCCTCGCTGCCGGCGCCTGGGCCCAGCAGGGCGCCGAGGCGCTGGTCCTCGAGTGCGCCGGCTACCTGGGGGGATACTTCAAGGATCGCTTCGACGTGCGGGTGGCCGTGGTCAGCCTGGAGAACAGGTCGGAACTGGGCGACCTGGCCATGCAGAAGCTCTACCAGATGCTGCTCTCGCGCCTGGAAGCCGAGAAAAACATCCGCCTGGTCGACCTGCTGGTCGATTTCTCCGACGGCAGCGGCCGATTCAACCTCAGCCAGGCGCATGCTCTCGATTTTTTGCTGGACCTGAAGCTGATCCAGAACAAGAGCAAGACCGGCCTGGGGCTGACGGTGTTCTCCCGCCTGCAGGACCGGGTCGTGGCCGTGAAATACTTCGAACAGGCGATCGGCAGGGGCGAAATGGACCTCCTGCAGGCGAAGCACTTCGCTTTCAGCGCCCTGGGCTTCTCCAAGCTTCTCGAATTCGAGAGCAAGAGGGACCTGATGGACATCCAGTCCATCGCCGGCAGCGACGGACAAACACAATACTTTTTTTACTACCCGGATGAGATCATCATCTATACGGCCAGCGAAACGCGCCTGGAGAAGCATTCGCAGTTCAAGCTCAAATGGACCCGGCCTTATTTCCCGGTGCTGCACCCGGAAGGGCGGCTGCTGCTGTTCCGCTCCGACCGGGACCTGGTGCTGACCGCCGGGGGCAATTTCTCTCCCAGCGCCCAGGTCCTGACCTTTCGCGACGGCCAGTGGCAGGAAACCGGCAAGGTCGACTTCGTTCCCCTGCGCTTCCTGACGCTCAACCAGCAACCCTACCTGGCGGGCGTGCGCTACGAGGAGGGGCGGAATTTCTTCAAGGACAGGATCTATTTCCTCCCGTTCAGCACCCCCGCCGGCAGCGAAGGGCTTCAGCACCGGCGGATCTGCCCGGCCATGGCCATCGACATTGCCTCCGCCTCCGGGCAGCTGCAGGCCGTTCATGCGGTCGACCGCGACTACGCCTACCGCCTCTTCAGCGCCGATTTCGAGGAAAGAACGCCCCTGAGTGAGAAAAAGGGAGCATCGCTGGCCGCCCTTGACGGGGAATGGCTGGCCATGAGCGATCACAGCCGCGCGAGTGACCAATTGTTCTTCTACGATATCCGCGACGGCGGGCTGAGGCCGGTCTACTCCGGGAAGATCGCCGGCGAGGTGCTGTTCATTGCCGCCGGCAACTGGCAAAAGAGCCGCGGTTTCTGGGTGGGTGCCCGGCAGCAGGAGGACGGCCTGGAGCGGCTGCTGGTGCAATTCTGGGGCAAGAGCGATGAATAGGCAGCAGCGTGCGCTCCTGTTCCTGGCCCTGCTGCCGGTCCTGCTGGCGTCCCCGGAGCTGCGCGGCGCCATCAAGCCGCATTACGGGGGGGAGATCGTCATCCGTCTCAACGAGCCATCCACTTTCCACCTGAACACCGCCAATTACTCCAACCTGATATTCTATTCGCTGATCCACGAGAGCTTCTTCTACCTGAAAAGGGACGGGGGGATCACCAGCAACGTCTTCCAGGAATACCGCTACGACGCCGCCGCCAGGACCCTGTTCCTGACCCTCAAGGACAACCTCAGCTTCTCCAGCGGCAAGCCGCTGACGGCCAGGAACATCCAGGTATCGCTGAAGGTGTTCATGTCCTCCGACCTGTTCGCCGCCAGCCGCCTGAGCAGGGCGGTGAAGAGCGTACGCATCAACGAGAACAAGATCGCCATCGAACTGCTGGCCGACCATCCCGACATCCTCAGCCTGCTGACCGCCCCGGAGCTGGTGGTGCTGGCCGAGAACGAGCAGTCCTTCTCCGGGCTGTTCTCTCCCCAGGAATGGGAAAAGGGCCAGCACATGATCCTGCGCGCCAATCCCTATTACGCCGGGGGAAGGCCCTACCTGGACAGGGTGCGGGTCACGTTCACCGACCGGCCGGCTCCCGATCTTTTCCTGTCCGCCCCGGGCCAGTTCAAGGACCATTGCCGGGAATTCACCTCCGGCATCTACCAGAACGTATACCTGTGCTTCCTGCAGCCGGATATCGGCCAGAACACCAAGATCGCCCTCTATTCGCTGCTGAAGCGCTTCAACGAGGCGACCGGCGGGCGATTCAGGGAGCTGAATTCGCTGACCTCCGACGACGAATCGCCGATCGCCATCCGCATCCGGCAATTCCCCCCGCAGAAAACGGCCTCGATCCTCAAAACTTCCGAAATCAAGCTCTATGCCCTGTCCTCCCTGTCCAGCCTGGAGAAAGACCTGTCCGCCTATCTCAGGGACACCGGCCTCAAGATCGAGACGCAGTTCATCGACAACAGCGAGTTCACGGCCTTCCTGGATTCGGCGGCCATCAAGTACGTCATGATCGACAAGATATTTCAGACCAATGCCCCGGCCGAGGAAAAGATCAGCCGCATCGTGAAGGAATCCAGCTTCAACCGCTTCAACGCCCAGTACCTGCGCATGCTCAGCGAGCTGGACGAGGCCCGCTTCAGCAATTCCCCGGCGCTGCTCACCGAGCAGATCGCCCGCATCAGCGAAACCATTGTCGGCGACGGCTTCATCTTCCCCCTTTTCCAGAAGAGCTATTCCCTCTATGTCCACAAGTCGTGGCCGGCGCTGGAGATCGATTACTTCGGCCGTCCGCTGCTGCAAAAAGTGAGCCGGGTCGATGAATAAAAAAGCACTGTTCCTGGCCCTCCTCTTCCTTTGCGCCCTGAGCGCTCCGGCGCTCGACCTGGGGCTGACGGCGGGCTCAGTGAGCCGGCCGTCCAGCTTTTTCTACGGCCTCTCCGCCGGGTCGGGAACCATCGTGCCCATGCTCAAGTTCGAGTTCGAAGGCTGGCGCATCTCCGAGACGGGGATCAACTGCCTGAGCGCGGCGCTGAAACTGCGCCCGAAGTTCGGAGCCTTCGCTCCCTACGCGGTGCTGGGGGCCGGCGCCGAGTTCGAGAAGCTGAACTTCAAATTCAGCGAGTATAATTTTTACACCTTCATCGGCGGCGGCAGCCATTTTTTCCTGAACTCCACGATCTCCCTGCGCGCCGACGTGCGCTGGCTGAACCTGGCCGAAACCGGCAAGACCCGCATCAGCGGCGGACTCTTCATTCATCTCTAAGCCGAGACGGATCGGTTGACAAACGGTCGCTTTTCGGCTATACATGTCAGCGGTTCGGCGCAATCATTCATTTTAAAAAATAATCAGCCGTTGATTAGGAGGCCAGAGTGAATATTTACGTCTGCATCAAGCAAGTCCCCGATACCGAGGCCAGCATCATGGTCAAGGACGGGCGCTCGATCAACGAAGCCAATGTCAAGTGGATCGTAAGCCCCTATGACGAATACGCGATCGAGGAGGCCCTGAAGCTGAAGGAAAAGCTCCCCGGGTCCAAGGTCACCGCTGTCACCCTGGGGCCGGACCGGGTGCAGGGCGCCCTGCGCACGGCCCTGGCCATGGGTGCCGACGCCGCCGTGCACATCGATAGCGCGGCTCTCCTCGACGCCCGCAACACGGCCCGCGCCCTGGCCCACGTCATCGGCGCCGACAAGGAGTTCGGCGTCATCTTCCTCGGCCGCCAGGCCATCGACGATGATGCCAGCCAGGTGCACCTGCTGCTCGCCGGGGAACTCGCGCTGCCGGCGGCCACCAACGTGCTGGCCTTCGCCTGCGACGGGCGGAACGTCCGGGTCGAACGCGAGATCGGCGAAGGCGCCCGGGAGGTCATCGAGATGCCCGTCCCCTGCGTGGTGGCCGCGGCCAAGGGGCTGAACACGCCGCGCTACGCATCGATGATGGGCATCATGAAAGCCAAGAAGATCGAGATCCGCAAGGTGCCCCTGGCCGAAACCGCAGCCGGCGAGGCGCAGAACCTGGTCCGGCTGCTCCAGCTCTCCTCCCCGGCCGAAAAGCCTCAGGGCCGGATCATCCCCGGCGAGCCGGCGGCCGTGGTCCAGGAACTGGTCAAACTGCTGCGCGAAGAAGCGCAGGTACTGTAGGAGAACACCATGGCCAACATCGGATTGTACATCGAGCTGAAGGACGGCACGTTCAAAAAATCCAACCGCGAGCTGCTCAGCCTGGCGCGAAAAGGCGGCCATGCCGTGCATGCCGTCGTCTTTTGCGCCGACGTGCAGCCCTACCTGAAGGAGCTGCAGGGGGTGCACACGGTCGTGCAGGTCACCGGGGCCGACCTCGCCTACCAGCCCGAGCGCTTTGCCCGCACCCTGGCAAAGGCCGTCGAAGAGTACCAATTGGCAGCCTTCCTGGGCATCTATTCCGCCCAGGGCAAGGATCTTTTCCCGCGCCTGGCCGCGCTGCTCAAGGCCGGCCTGGTCAACGACTGCCTGTCGGTCGACCTGGACAAGCGCCAGGCGGTCAAACCGGTCTACTCGGGCAAGCTGCTGGCCGAATACCAGGTCGAAGGCGACAGGGCGCTCTTCACCGTGCGGCCGAACGTCATCGCGGTGGAATCCGCCGCCGGAGGGGCGCCGCAGGTCAAGACCCTGGCGCTGGACGCCGGCGAACCCAAGGCGCGCATCGTGGAAATCATCCAGAGCGCTTCGCAGAAAGTCGATCTGACCGAGGCCGAGATCATCGTGTCGGGCGGCCGGGCCATGAAAGCCAAGGAAAACTTCGCCATCCTGGAGGAGCTGGCCCAGGCGCTCAACGCCGGAGTCGGCGCCTCGCGCGCCGCGGTCGACGCCGGTTTCGCCACCTCCGACATGCAGGTGGGCCAGACCGGCAAGGTCGTCAACCCCAAGCTCTACATCGCCTGCGGCATCTCCGGAGCCATCCAGCATTTCGTGGGCATGAAGACCTCCAAGGTCATCGTGGCCGTGAACAAGGACCCCGAAGCCCCCATTTTCAAGAAAGCCGACTACGGCATCGTCGGCGACCTGTTCACCATCGTGCCGTTGCTCAAGGAAGAGATCAAGAAGGCGCTGGGCTGACGACAGACGTTAGACGTTAGACGTTAGACGTTAGACGTTAGACGTTAGATGTTAGATGTTAGATGGAGTACGGCTGAAGATGGAGTCGGGTTTTGTATCAGGTTTCCACCGTTTACCGTATACCTTGAACCGAAAATCGAGAACATCGAAGCCTAGGTCTTTTCGCTCTGCTTGATAACCCGCTCGTAATCCTTTTTCAGCATCTTGTTCTCAAGCTCCAGCTCCCGTACATGCCCGCGCAGCGTGCGCAACTCCAGCAGCCACTGCAAAAGCTGGCGCTCGATCTGCTTGTGGGAGATCTTCATCTTGACCAGCAGGACATTGATGTAATCGTCAAGGCGCATGGCGTTTCTCAATTGCAATTATAAAACTTCCCGAATCTGTTTTCAAATCAAGTGGTTGCGCCGGCGTCATTAAGATCTCAGGGAAGAGCAGGGAAGAGAGAGGGAAAGGCAGAGGGAAAG
>CAZLSH010000048.1:14825-17437 GCA_964562095.1 uncultured Clostridia bacterium
CTCTCTCTTCCCTCTCTCTTCCCTTTGTCTTCCCTCTCTCTTCCCTGAGTTCATTTCTTCCTGAGCGTTGACGCCCCAGCCCTTATGGGCTACAATACTTTTACCGAGGAGCGATTATGGCCAAAAAAGCATTGATCACCGGAGTCACCGGTCAGGATGGTTCCTACCTGGCCGATCTCCTGCTGGAAAAGGGCTATGAGGTCTACGGCATGGTCCGCCGTTCCAGCATGGAGAAGTTCGACCGCATCGAGCACATCAAGGACCGCATCCAGATCCGCCAGGCCGACCTGCTGGACCAGTACTCGATCAGCAAGATCATCGAGGAGGTGCAGCCTGAAGAGGTGTACAACCTGGCCGCCATGAGTTTCGTGCCCACCTCCTGGGACCAACCGGTGCTGACCGCGGAGTTCACGGCCATCGGCGTCACGCGCATGCTCGAAGCCATCCGCGCCGTCAACCCGCGCATCCGCTTCTACCAGGCCTCCTCTTCGGAGATGTTCGGCAAGGTCAGGGAAATCCCGCAAACGGAGACGACGCCCTTCCATCCGCGCAGCCCCTATGGCGTGGCCAAGGTGTACGGACATTGGATCACGGTCAATTACCGCGAAAGCTACGGAATCTTCGGCGCGTCGGGCATCCTGTTCAACCACGAGTCGCCGCGGCGGGGCATCGAGTTCGTCACCCGCAAGGTGACCTACAACGCGGCCCGCATCAAGCTGGGGCTGGCGAAGGAGCTGCGCCTGGGGAACCTGGAAGCCAAGCGGGACTGGGGCTACGCACTGGACTACGTCGAGGCCATCTGGCTCATGCTGCAGCAGGACCAGCCCGACGACTTTGTCATCGCCAGCGGCGAGACGCACTCGGTCCAGGAACTGGTGGAAATCGCCTTCGCCCATGTCGGCCTCGACTACCGCGATTTCGTGGTCTTGGACCGGAAGTTCATCCGCCCGGCCGAGGTCGACCTGCTCATGGGCGACTCCAGCAAAGCCAAAAAAGTGCTCGGCTGGCAGCCCAAGGTCCATTTCGCCGAGCTGGTCAAGATGATGGTCGATGCCGACCTGGCGCTGCTCAAGAAGGACTACCGCCTGTGAACAAAGCCAACCGCCATGAAGAACGCCCCTGGGGCTGGTTCGAGATCCTCTACGAGGAGCCCGGCCTCAAGGTAAAGCGCATCATGGTCGCGCCGGGCAAGCGCCTGTCGCTGCAGAGCCATGAACAGCGCGCCGAGAACTGGGTGATGCTCCAGGGCCAGGCCCGTTTCACCCTCGATGACGCGACCGTCGCCCTGGCGCCGCACCAGTCGGTCTTCATCCCGAAAAGGAGCCGGCACCGCATCGAGAATCCGGGGTCGGAGGAGCTGGTGTTCGTCGAAGTACAGACCGGCGCCTACCTGGGCGAGGACGATATCGTCCGCTACCAGGACGATTTCGACCGCTGCTGAGAACGCTTTTCCCCGAAGCTGGCGAAAAAAAGGAGAGAACCATGCTGCAAAAGGAGAAGGAGATCGGCCTGCGGGCCGTGCGTGAGGCCATGGCCCTGACCGCGGCCATCCAGAACGATCTGACCGGAAAGGACACGCTGACCAAGAGCGACCGCAGCCCGGTGACCATCGCCGACTTCGCCAGCCAGGCCCTGGTCTGCAAGGCCCTTTCGCTCCAATTCCCGGGCGTTCCCATCGTGGGCGAAGAGGACTCGCTGGCCATCCGCCGTCCGGAGAACCGCGGGGTGTTGGCCAAAATCGTCCACTACCTGCAGCGCTACGACCCGGACATGATGGAAGCGCAGATCTGCGACCTCATCGACATGGGCGGGGACGAGCCCGCCGAAACGTTCTGGACCCTGGATCCCATCGACGGCACCAAGGGCTTCCTGCGCGGCGAACAGTTCGCCGTCGCCCTGGCCCTGATCAGCGGCGGCCGGGTCCAGCTGGGCATCCTCGGCTGCCCCAACCTGGGAGCGGGCCCCGGCGGCACCCTGTTCTGGGCCATCCGCGGCCAGGGGAGCTGGCAGATCGCTTCCGGAAGCAGCGCCGAGCCGGTCCGCGCTTCGGCCCGCAGCGATACCCGGGAGATGAAATTCGTGGAAAGCTATGAATCGTCGCACAGCGACAAGAATACGCAGCTGGAAATATCCCGCCGCCTGCGGATCTCAACCGCTCCCCAGCAGATGGACAGCCAGGTCAAGTACGGCATCGTCGCCTCGGGGGCTGCCGACATCTACCTGCGCATTCCCAATCCCGCCACTGCCGACTATCGCGAAAAGATCTGGGACCACGCCGCCGGCAGCCTGATCGTCGAGGAGGCCGGGGGCAGGGTCAGCGACATCGACGGCAAACCTCTTGATTTTTCCGCCGGCAGGACCCTGGGCAACAACCGCGGCATCCTGGCCACCAACGGCGCGGTGCACGGCCGGGTGCTGGAGATCATCGCGGAATTGGCGGCAATGAAATAAAACTAGAAAAAAAGCGTAGGGGCGACCGGCCGGTCGCCCTTATTGTGAACGAATCGGATTTCTTGGCCCGGTGCGCCACGCGTAGGGGCGACCGGCCGGTCGCCCTTACCATGGATGTATACGATGCCATGAAAATGGTTGGGCATGATTATAAATTCGCC
>CAZLSH010000049.1:0-17387 GCA_964562095.1 uncultured Clostridia bacterium
ATACAAAGTCGAGTGTTAGTGTTAGTGATAGTGGCAGTGAGGAATGGAATTTTATACATGGGAATTCTCCTAACGAGCATGCAAATTTGAATATCAATTTCCAAAACGAAGGTCCTTTCAGCGCCATTTCTAAGTGAATTGCACTTCTTACTTTAAACTTTTTCCTTTGAACTTTAAACTTTCGCCTTGGAATGTCCTCTTCACTTTTGCCTTTTGCCTTTGTCTTTCTCTTCCCCTACGCCTTACGCCCTGCACCCTGCGCCGATTGGCGGTTCTTCACTTTTGCCTTTGTCTTGCCTTACGCCCTTTGCTTTTCGCCGAGTGCATTTTCTTACTTTTTACTTTAAACTTTAGACTTTTACTTTGGAATGACCTCTTCCCTCTTCATCTGTCTTCTGTCTTCTGTCTTCTGACCTCTGACCTCTGACCTTAGTCTTCTAACATTCAGAATGAAAACGCCGCTCCGACGGCGATGTAGTGCAGCCAGGCGAAGTTGTAGGTCTCGTCGACGTCGGCGCCGCCCTCGACCAGGCGGTAGCCGGCCCGCAGCTGCCAGCGCGGCGCCGGGCGCCAGGTCAGCGCCAGCAGCACGTCCTCGGCGCGCCCCTGCTTGGCGGCGGCGGCATCGGCTTCCAGCATCATCCCCATCTTGTCGTTCCAATCCCAGATCAGGCGCAGGTGCAGCAGCGGCACGAAACCGACATTGGCCTTGCTGGCGGCCAGTTCGGCGGTCGCCAGCGCCACCTCGGCGTCGCGGACCTTGGCGGTGAGGCCGATGTCCAGGCGCAGGCGCCAGCGGTCCAGCAGGCGGTAGCGGTAGGTGAAGCGGTAGGAGTTGAAGGTGTAGGTCCCGTCGGCCGCGGCCATGGCCGGGAACTCCACCCCCTCGAAGAGGACCGGCCCCGGCAATGTCCCCTGCGCCTTCAGGGTCAGGGGCGCATACAGCATCGACAGCTCATGACGCCGCGAGATGGCATACGAGAGGCGCAGCCGGTAATAGGCCCTGGCCGCGATGTCCAGGTCCTCGGACAGCGAGAACAGCGTGCCGCCGACGTTGGGAATGCGCACGTCGTTGTAGCCGGAGAAAACAGCGCCGCCCTCCAGCTCTATGGTCCAGGGGCGATCCACGGCGGCAGGCGCCGCCAGCGCCATGGCCAGGACCATCATGCCCCATGTGAATAAGCGGTTCAATTTCATGAATTCCTCCGCTCTGAATATACCTGAGCCAGTCATAATTTGCAAGTCCAGCGCTTCCCGGGTACAATGGCGGCGGAAAATCGCATGGGCAAAAAATATCTCCTGTTCGACATCGACGGCACGCTGGTCCACGCCGGCGGCGCCGGCCGCCGGGCGCTGAACGCGGCGCTGGGCGGGATCGGCGTGGCGGAAGAGGTCGTCCGCAAAATGCCCTTCGCCGGCAAGACCGACCGCCAGATCATCCTCAGCGCCCTGCGCGCATCCGGCTTCGCCGCCGCCGAACTGCCCGGCCTGCTGGCGCGGGCGATCGCCGCCTACCTGCCCCAGCTGGCCGGCAACCTGCGGGAAAAACCGGCGCTGCCGTATCCCCTGGCGTGCGAACTGCTCCAGGCCTGCGGCCGTTGCGAGCACCTGGAACTGGCCCTGCTCACCGGCAATGTGCCCGAAGGCGCCCGGCTCAAGCTTCGTTCGGCCGGGCTGTGGGATTTCTTCGCCTGGGGGGTTTTCGGCGATCATGCCGAGGACCGCTCGGAGCTGGCGCGCGAGGCCCGGCGCCGCATCACTTCCGGCAACGGCCGGGTCGATCCCCGCGATATCTTCGTCATCGGCGATACTGCAGCCGACGTCGCCTGCGGCCGGGCCATCGGCGCCTTCACCGTGGCCATCGTCTCGGACTTCGAACCCAGGGAAAAGCTCCAGGCCGCCGGACCCGACCTGCTGCTCGACGGCTTCGCCCCGTTGTTCGCACTCTGGGAGCTGCCGCCGCCCGCTTGATCGGCCTTGTCCCAGAATGGAACAACCCCGATCCCAGGATCATTTACTGACAAGGCTTTCCGCCGTCAGCGCCAATGTCCAAAAATGGGACGGACATAGCATCTGAAATCCTTTGCCGATAAGGCTTTCCATCGGCCGCTCGCGGGAATGTCCAAAAATGAGACATGCGGCGCCGGACAGGCCGGAAGCGCCTTGGCCAAAGATCCTTTGCCTGCGAGGGTTCAGCGCCATCACCCTGCTTGGCACGGGATTTGCATTCCCATCGGCATGTTGACCAAGACCCTGTATTACTGTCCCAAGGACAAGGATGTGCTGCTGTTCGAGGATGCCTATGATGAGCAGCTCGATTTCGTTTACCAGCCTCTGCACGAGATGCCGCGCGTCTGCCCCCGCTGCGGCTCCATCTGGTTCAAGAAAGACTGCCTGGTGATCGAGGAGCTGTTCGCCCCCCCACGCGCGCGCGTCCCCCTCGACAACCGCCGCAGCGGGAATCCATGAAGATCCACCAGATTTTCGCCGCCGAGAATTTCAGCGATCCGGCCAAGATCAATTGGCTGCGGCAGGAAGCGGAATACATTGTAAGGGTCATGGAGGCCGACCCCAGCTTCACGCTGGCGGAACGTTGCAGCCGGCAAATGCCCCCCGACTCCCTGCTGCGCTACTTCCGCCACCGCGAGCGCAGCGAGAAGGCCTGCCGGATCCTGCAGTACCTGCTCTCCTTCCTGGCGCACATCCCGACAAGCGCCGAGATCGACCAGGAGCCGGCCGACCCGGCCGAGCAGTTCCGTTCCTTCATCCGCTATCAGGCGGACCTGCTGTTGGAGGAGGACGTCAAGAACGCCGTTTTTCAGGAAACGAACCATGCCGGCGCGCAGCGCGCCGGCAGCGTCTGGGACTTCCAGGAACGGATCATCCTCACCCACCGCACGCTCATGAACATGCTGGCCAGGAAGGATGACAACATGGCAGCGGCCATTTCCAACCAGTGCCGCGTCCTGGAACACATCTCCCTTTTCTGGTTCGACGTCCGCCGCCACGACCTGCGCCGGGCCCGGCGCAGCGACATCTTCATCTACCTGCTGGCCCAGCTGGTCCGCAGCCGCTGCTGGCAGGCTTAAGCGGTGTAGGCGCGGCGGGCCCCGGCGGGAGCGGCGCTAGCCGGCCCGGCTTTCGGAGATGCCGGCCTGGAAGCGGCGGGCGATCTCCTGCAGTTCGGCCAGTTTCTCCGGGAAACGCTCGGCGAGGGCCTGAAGCTTCCTCAGCGCCGTTTCGCCCTCCCTGCCCAGCTGCTCGACCATGGCGCGCGCCCGCTCGCAATCCTCGCGCAGCGAGTCCCTCCTGACCTCCCAGGCCTTTCCGGCCCCGTCACAAAGAGCGGCCAGCTGCTGCCCGGCTTGCACGTAATCGTGGCGCAGCCGGGTGAACGTGTTCTCGAGCGCATGGAGGGTCTCGTCTTTCAAGGTGACCAGGCTCTGGATATAGGCCGCTTCGTACTCATGTTTCAGGCTCTCCAGCAGCTCGGCCACCGGCACGATCCGATCGACGCGATGGGCATTGGCGCCGCAGAAAGCGAACCCCTGGTCGAGCAGACCCTGACGGGCGTTGTTGAGCGCCACCGAAATGCAGTAGTCGGCGTGCTGGATGTCGCATTGTTCCAGGCAGCGCCAGGCGCAGCGCTTGACATTGCGCACCCCGGCGGCGGCGTTTTCCAGGAAGCGGTTGCGGATGGCTCGCCCCGGCATGCCGACCGGGCTCTTGATGATGGCGATATCCTCGGGACGGCAGGCGACGTACGCCTCCTTGAAGCGGCGGTCGGCGTCGCACTCGTCGGTGGCCACGAAGCGGGTGGCCATCTGGACTCCCTGCGCGCCCAGCTGCAGGAACTTCAGGATGTCCTCGCCGCCATAGATGCCCCCGGCGGCGATGACCGGGATCTTTTTCCCGGCGGCGGCCGCGAACGGCGCCAGGGCCGCGATCACCTGCGGCACGAGGACTTCGAGCTTCTGGTCGGCGTCCTGCAGCTTGTCCGCCCTGAAACCCAAATGGCCCCCGGCCAGCGGCCCCTCGACCACCACGGCGTCGGGGATATCCCCGTAGGACTTCTGCCAGTATTTGAAAATGAGCTCGGCGGCGCGCCCGGAAGAGACGATGGGGATGACCAGGATGCCGGCGGCGCGGATCCTTGCCACCGGCATGTTCCGGATCGGCAGGCCGGCGCCCATGAACAGGGCATCGGCCTTCTCCTCGATGCAGGTATCCAGGAGCTGGTGAAAATCGTTGGCCGCCACCATGATGTTGACGCCGACGAGTCCCGACGTCTTCGCCCTGGCCTTGCGCAATTCGCTGCGCATGGCCCGGATGTTGGCGGCGCGGCCGTCTTCAAAGTAGTTGGGTTCGAGCATGCCGATGCCGACGCCCGCGATCACGCCGATGCCGCCCTGCCCGGCCACGGCCGAGGCCAGGCCGGACAGCGAGATGCCGACCCCCATGCCGCCCTGGACGATGGGCAGCGGCACCGTGCGCCGGCCGACGGTCAATTTAGGCATTCTGAACAATATCATGGGACCTCCTCGACGCCGATCCCCTCGAGGGGAAAGAACCGCCGCGCACACGCGGTTTTATATGACAAAACCGTAAACCTGATTTCGTTTAAAAGCAACCTGCCAATATTATAGAATGATTATGGGGAAATTGCAACTCGACGCCCGGCCTGAAGCAACGGCCGGGGGCGAGGGAGCGCGGCGGGGCTAATGCTCGGACACCCACTCCCGCACCCGGGCGGATATGCGGTCGCGCAGGGCGCGCACCTGGCACATTTTCTCCTCGTCGCTCCCGGTGAAGGCGGCGGGGTCGGGGAAGCTCCAGTGCTCGCGGCGCCCGGCGCCGGGGAAAATGGGACAGCCCTCGGCCTGGCTCTCGTCGCAGACGGTAATCACCCAGCCGTACCATTCGCCACGGCGCAGCAGGTCGAAGGCGCTGCGCGTCGCCTTGCCGGCGATGTCGATGCCCGCCTCGGCCAGCGCCCTGACCGCCAGCGGGTTGAGGACGCCGGGTTGCAGGCCGGCGCTTTCGGCGGCGAAGCGCTCCCCGGCGAAGCGGTTCAGGAAGGCTTCGGCCATCTGGCTGCGCGCCGAGTTGTGCACGCAAATAAACAGGACCTTCGTTTTTCCCATCGGGCGGCTCCTTGGCCAGCAGCATGAACCCCGGAAGTTAATTTCATTTTAATATCCGGTTAATCTCCTGTAAAGAAAGGGCATGGCGCAATTAACCAAAAATTAACCCCGATTTTATTTCCGCTTCATCAGCGGAGGCGACAATCCCCTCGGACACGCAAATATTTCCGGGAGGAAAAAATGAAACGGATCATTTGGTTTACCCTGCTGGCCCTGTTCGCCCTGAGCGCCGTGAAGCTGCCCGCCGCCATCTCGGCCTACGCCTTCGGCGATTACTATCTGGTGCTCAAGAACCACAATGAGGCGGTGGAGGACCAGCACGGCCTGTGGCTGCGCCGGGTCTACATCACTTACGAATCCAGCATCTCCGACAAGCTCAAGGCCCGCGCCCGCCTGGAGCTCAACAGCCCCGGCGACTTCACTACCTCGTCCACCATCGTCCCCTACCTGAAGGACGCCTACATCTCCTTCCAGTACGCCCCGCTGCACAAGGTCACCGCCGGCATCCAGGACAGCCTGGCCTTCAGCAACATCGAGAAGTTCTACGGCTACCGCCACCTGGAAAAGACCATGTTCGACCTCTACAAGGTGCGCTCCTCGCGCGACTTCGCCATTGACTTCAGCGGCGCCTTCGATGCCGGCAAGAAGTTCAACTACAGCCTGCAGTACGGCAACTACTCGGGCAACAAGGGCGAGAACAATCCCTACAAGCAGGTCGGCGCCCGCTTGTTCGTCAACGTCACCCCCAAGCTGCTGGTCGAGGTCAACGGCGACGCCAGCACCGTGTCGGGCGTGAAGACATCCTACCTGATCCAGGGTTTTGTCGGCTACAATGACGATTGGGGCCGCGTGGGCGTGAACTACGGCCAGGAAATGGTCAAGGAAGACGGCAAGGACGATACGGATTTCGGCGTCTTCTCCGCCTTCGCCGTGGCCAAGCTCGGCAAGAAGCTCGAGGCCGTCGCCCGCTACGACATGAGCGTCGACCCGCAGCGTTACGGCCAGGGCGACTTCCTGCCCATCGTGAAGGGCTACAAGTCCAACCTGGCCATCCTCGGCCTGGCCTGGAACCTGCACCCCAAGTTCCAGATCATGCCCAACATCAAGATGGTGTCGTACAAGGAGAACAACGGCATCAAGCCGGCCAGCGACACCTACTTCAACATCACCTGGTACTATCAGTTCTAAGATCATTACAAAAAGGAGAAAACCATGAAACTCATTTCCACCATCCTGACGCTGGCCCTGCTGGGCGGCGCCGTAGGCTTCGCCGCCGACGACAACAAGATCGTGGTCGACGGCTCGACCACCGTGGGCCCCATCGCCAAGGCCTTCGCCGAGTTCTACATGAAGCAGAACCCGGGCGTGAACATCACCGTCTCGGAGTCGGGCTCGGGCAACGGCGCCAAGAGCCTGGTCAACAAGTCCTGCCAGGTGGCCAGCATGTCGCGGCTGCTGAAGCTGAACGAGTACGAGGCGGCGGTGCACTCCGAGATCCTGCCCGTGGTCCACGTCGTGGCCCTGGACGGCATCGCCATGATCGTCCACCCCGGCAACCCCGTCGCCAGGCTGTCGCTGGCACAGGTCAAGGACATTTACCTGGGCAAGACCAGGAACTGGAGCCAGCTCGGCGGGCCCAACCAGCCCATCGTCATCATCTCGCGCGACACCAACAGCGGCACCTACGAGACCTTCGAGGGCAAGGTGATGAAGGGCGGGAAGATCGCCAAAACTTGCGAGTACGTCGGCTCCAACGGCGCCATCCGCCAGCGCGTGCAGAGCACGCCGGCGGCCCTGGGCTACGTGGGCATCGGCTTCCTGGACAACACGGTCAAGGCGCTGCCCATCGACGGCGTCAACCCCACCCCGGAAACGGTCAAGGACGGCAGCTACCCCATCGCCCGCCCGCTGTACATAATCACCAACGATTACCCCAAGATGGGCTCGCACCTCTACCGCTTCGTCAGCCTGTACCTTTCCAGGAAAGGGCAAACGATGATCGAGGAGATCGGCTTCATCCCGGTCACCAGCTATTGACGTCCAGTTACGGAAAGTGAGAACGAGCGAACGCAGCCTGATCCTGAGCGACGCGGCCAGCCGCCTGCGGCGGCTGGCCGCCTTATTTTCCAAGGGGTTTCTGCTGCTGGTCGCCGCCCTCTCGCTGGTGGCCGTGCTGCTGATCATCGTCTATATCGCCCGCGACGCCATCCCCTTCTTCAAGTTGCGCGGCCTGAAGGAGCTCTTCACCGGCACGGCCTGGTTCCCCAGCGGCCAACCGCCCGAATTCGGGGCCCTGGCCATCTTCATCGGCAGCGGCCTGGTCACCCTGGGCGCCATCCTGGTGGCCGTCCCCCTGGGCATCGCGGCGGCCATCGCCCTCAGCGACATCCTGCCCTACCGCCTGCGCCAGGCGGTCAAGCCGGTCATCGAGATCCTGGCCGCCCTGCCCTCGGTGGCCTACGGCTTCTTCGCCCTGGTCATCTTCGCGCCGCTGCTGCAGAACCACGGCGGCTCGCTCCTCTCACTGGCCGCCTGGCTGCTCCTGCTGCCCCTGGGCCTGCTGATCGCATCCGCCGTCAGCGAGATCGCCACCCGCTCCATCCGCGCGGATGTGGCCCCGGCGGCGCGCTGGCTCCTGGCCGCGACGCTGGCCGCCGTCCTGGTGCGCGGGCTGGCCGCCCTCTCCGCAATTCTGAAAAACGTGCCCGTCAGCAGCGGCACCAACGCCTTCAACGTCTCGATCATCCTGGGCATCATGGCCCTGCCCACCATCGTCAGCGTCGCCGAGGACTCGCTGCAGGCGGCGGGCCGCGAACTGCGCGAAGGCAGCTACGCCCTGGGCGCCACCCGCGCCGAGAGCCTTTTCAAGGTCATCATTCCCGCCGCCGGCAGCGGCATCATCGCCGCCGTCATCCTGGGCGTCATGCGCGCCATCGGCGAGACCATGGTGGTCTGGATGGCCTCGGGAAACGCCGCCCAGGTGCCGCAGCCCTGGTACAACTTCCTCAGCCCGGTGCGCACCCTGACCGCCACCATCGCCGGCGACATGGGCGAGGCCGACCAGGTCCTCGGCTCCGGACGCTACCACGTGCTGTTCGCCCTGGCCCTGTGCCTGCTGCTGATCTCCTTTTTCGCCAACCTGGCCAGCGAATGGATCCTGCGCCGCCAGGCGCGCCGCCTGGGGGGGCTGAAGTAGATGAGGCTCCGCTCGCGCAGGCTGCTCGACCGCTCGCTGACCGGCGTCAGCGTCATGGCTATCGTGCTGATGACCCTGGCGCTGCTGGTGCTGCTCGGACCCATTTTCAGCCGCGGGGCAGCGGCGTTCTTCTTTCGCGCCACCAGCGAATTCCGCCGCTTCAACCTCGAGCAGTTCAACCGCGGCGACACCCGCCGGATCGCGGCCGAATCCCGGGCCGTCGCCGAGGCTCGCCAACCGCTGTACGGGATGCTGGCCGCTTTCGCGGCCGAGCTGGAAGACATGGAACCGGACCGGCGCCGGGAGCTGCGGCCGCAGTTCAAGGAAGTGCGCGACCTGCTGCGCGAGCTGCTGGGGCCGCTTCCCGGGGAAATGGACGCCGTCATGCTGCGCCAGCAATACGGGCAGACGCGCTGGGACCGGGCCCGGGTGACGCTGCAGCGCATCCTGTTCAGCGAGCAATGGGACTACTCCGATCCCAGCCGCATGGGCAGGAAGGTGCTGGCGCCGCGGCGCCTGGCTTTCGCCGGCACGCAACTGGAACCCCTTTTCCCGCACTTGCAACAGAATTTGAAATCCATGCTGCAACCGCGCTTCACTTTCTACTGGCGCTTCCTGAGCGATCGCTCGCTCGACTCCCATTTCTTCGGCGGCATCTGGCCCGAGATCCTGGGCACGTTCTACCTCACCCTGGGCGCCATGCTGCTGACCATCCCCTTCGGCGTGATCGCCGCCATCTACCTGAGCGAATTCGCCGCCGCCGGGCGGCTGGTAAGCCTGCTGCGCGTGTGCATCAGCACCCTGGCCGGCGTACCCAGCATCGTCTTCGGCCTCTTCGGCCTGGCCTTCTTCATCAACACCCTGCACCTCTCGCACTCCAAGAGCGTGCTGGCCGGCTCGGCCACCCTGGCGCTGCTGATCCTGCCGACCATCATCCGCGCCGCGGAAGAGGCGCTCAAGGCCGTGCCGCACGCCTACAGGGAGGCGGCGCTCAGCCTGGGCGCCAGCCCGCTGCGCATGGTGCTGACCGTGCTCCTGCCCGCCGCCCTGCCCGGAATCCTGACCGGCATCATCATCAGCATGGGCCGGGCCGCCGGCGAGACCGCGCCCATCATCTTCACCGCCGCCGTCAGCGTCGGCCGGCCGCTGAAGCTGTGGGAAACATTGAACCAGCCCACGCCGGCCCTGCCCTGGAACATCTACAACCTGGCCACCGAGCACCAGGCGGTCGACCAGATCCGCCACGTGCAGTTCGGCATGGTGCTGACCCTGGTGCTGCTGGTACTGCTGCTGAACCTGGCGGCCATCGTCCTCCGCGCCCGCATCAGCAGGAAAATGAGAGGCTGACCCATGATCCAAGCAATTTCTGCGAACACCCGCGCCGCCGGACCGGCCACTGCCGACAGCGGCCTCCGGCAGGCCCATGTCGCCTGCGACCGCTTCTCCTTCTTTTATGGAGACAACCAGGCGGTGAAAAACGTCACGCTGAACTTTCCCAGCTTCCGGGTGACGGCCATCATCGGGCCCAGCGGCTGCGGAAAAAGCACCCTGCTGCGCTCGATCAACCGCATGAACGACCTGATCCCCGGCGGCCGCACCGGCGGCAGGCTGGTCTTCGACGGCCAGGACATCTACGGCCCGCGCCTGGACGTCGTCACCCTGCGCCGGCGCATCGGCATGGTCTTCCAGAAGCCGAACCCGTTTCCCAAATCCATTTTTAACAATGTCGCCTACGGCCGGCGCCTGCACGACAGCCAGAGCCGGCAGGAGCTGCAGGCGGTCGTCGAGACGAGCCTGCAGCGGGCCGGGCTGTGGGACGAAGTCAAGGACCGCCTGGACGACAACGCCCTGAGCCTCTCCGGGGGCCAGCAGCAGCGGCTGTGCATCGCGCGCGCGCTGGCGGTCGACCCCGAGGTGCTGCTGATGGACGAGCCGACCTCGGCCCTCGACCCGCGGGCCACGGCGCGCATCGAAGACCTGATCGCCGAGCTGCGCGGCCGCTACACCATCATCATCGTCACCCACAACATGCAGCAGGCGGCCCGCGTTTCCGACCGGACCGCTTTCCTTTACGAAGGCGACCTGATAGAATACGGGGCGACGGCGCAGATGTTCACCCAACCGCGCCAGAAGCGGACCGAGGACTACATGACCGGCCGCTTCGGCTGAACTGGAGGCAACCATGGCCGTGCACCTGCAGCAAGAGATCGAGAAGCTGAAGAAGCGCATCATCCTCTACGGCGGCATGATCGAGAAGAACCTGGAGAACGCCATGCGCTCGATCCAGGACAAGGACGCCGACCTGGCGCGCCAGGTGCTGGAAACCGACGACCAGGCCGACCAGTGGGAGGTCGACACCGAGGAGGAGTGCCTGAAGATCCTGGCGCTGCACCAGCCGGTGGCCGTCGACCTGCGCTTCATCATCGCCGTCTTGAAGATCAACAACGACCTGGAGCGCATCGGCGACGAGGCGGTCAACATCGCCGAGCGCTCGCTGCGCGTTTCGCCACTGACCCTGCCCGGCGCGGCCGTCGATTTCGCCCCCTTGTGCCGCCGGGTTCAGGAGGCGCTGCGTTCCTGCCTCGACTCGCTGGTGCGCCTCGACGCGGCGCTGGCCCACCAGGTGCGCAATTCCGACGACGCCATCGACGAGATGGTTCACTCCCTGTTCGTCCGCCTCAAGGACGAGATCAAGAAGTTCCCCGCCCAGACCGACCAGCTGGTCGAGTACCTGCGCGTCTGCCGCCACCTGGAACGCATTGCCGACCATGCCACCAACATCGCCGAGGACGTCATCTACATGGTCGAGGGCAGCATCGTCCGCCACCACCATGAAACCCCATGACCCGGCGCAACGCGGAAAGGCCATGAAGGCGAAGGAAGCGGCGGCGAAAGCGAAGCCGCTGGTCGCCGTCGTCGACGACGAGCCCGACATCCTGGAACTCGTGCGCCTGCACCTGGACCGGGCCGGCTTCGCGGTCAAGCCGTTCGCCGCCGCCCGCCCCTTCCTGCAGTACCTGGAAAAGCACCTGCCCGACCTGCTGGTCCTCGACCTGATGCTGCCGGACGGCGACGGACTGGAGATCTGCAAGGAACTGAAGCGCGAAGCGCGCACCCGCGCCCTGCCCATCCTCATCCTGACCGCCCGGGGCGAAAAGCCGGACATCGTCCTCGGCCTGGAGTTCGGCGCCGACGACTACCTGGTCAAGCCCTTCTCGCCGTCCGAGCTGGTGGCGCGGCTGAAGGCGGTCCTGCGCCGCAGCGCGAGGCCCGGACCCGACCGCGAAGACCGGGTCCGCGTCGGCGAGCGCCTGGTCATCGACCCGGGGCGGCACAGCGCCCTGGTCGACGGCCGGCCCGCCGCCCTGACCTCCACCGAATTCTCGCTGCTGCTCATCCTCTGCCGCAGGCCCGGCTGGGTCTTCTCCCGCGAACAGATCCTCGACAGCCTCTGGGGCGACGAAAAGGACGTCATCGACCGCACCGTCGACGTGCACATCAAGCACCTGCGGGAAAAGCTCGGGCCGGCCGGCTCCCTGATCCAGAACGTCCGCGGCGTCGGCTACAAGATCGAACCATGAAAACGCGCCTGTTCTGGAAATTTTTCGCCGGTCTCTTCCTGTTCAGCCTGCTGCTGGCCCTGGCCTTTTATTTCCTGGCCGTCGGCCGGGCCCGTGACCTCTACCTGCGGGCCAAGGAGGATACGCTGGTCCGGCTGGGGAGCATGGTCGGAGCCGAGCTGGCCGCCGACTGGCGGCAGCTGGACCCCGCGGCCCAAGAGGTTGCCGGAGCGGCAAGCCTGCAGTCGCTCATCGTGGCCAAGGGGGCGCGCTCCCGGATGCGGCTCACGGTCATCGATCCCCGCGGCCGGGTCCTGGCCGACTCGCAGAAAGACCCCGCCGCGATGCAGAACCACGCCGACCGGCCCGAGATCGCAGCCGCCCTGTCCGGAAAACCGCGTTCCGAGACCCACTTCAGCTTCACCCTGCGCGAGCGCATGATGTACCATGCCCTGCCGCTGAAAAGCGGCGGCTCGACAGTCGCCGCCCTGCGCCTGGGCTTTCTGGTCAGCGACATCGAGCTCGTCCTCGCCCCCTGGCGCGGCAGGATCACCCTGCTGCTGCTGACCCTGCTCGCCGTTTCACTGCTCCTCTCGCTGCGGTTGTCCAATAGCCTGACCCGGCCGATCAAGGAGCTGACCGCGGCCGCCCGCGCCGTCTCCTCGGGCAACCTGGACACCCGCGTCCCCAGCCGGCGCCGCGACGAGATCGGGCAGCTGACCCGCGATTTCAACGCCATGATCGACGACCAGAAACGCATGCTGCAGCAGCTGCGCTTCAGCCAGCAGGAACTGGAGATCATCCTGGCCTCCCTCGCCGACGGGCTGCTGGTCATCGATGCCGAGGAGCGCATCCGCCGCGCCGGACCGAGCTTCCGCCGCCTGGCCGGCGACAGCAACCCGGTCGGCAAGCCGTTCTGGGAAGTCCTGCGCCGCGCCGATTTCGCCGAGCTGGTGCGCCAGGCCGCCGGCGCCGCCGTCCAAGCCGAGCTGGAGCTCGCGGGCCGCCCCCATTTCGTGTCGCTGGCGCCGCTGCCCGACCGCGCGGGAACGGTCGTCACCTTTCATGACCTGTCGGCGGTCCGCCACCTGGAAAAGCAGAAGAAGGACCTGGTGGCCAGCGTCTCGCACGAGCTGCGCACGCCGCTGACCGCCATCAAGGGCTATGCCGAGACGCTGGCCGAGGGCGCGGCGGGCGACGCCCGCCGCTACCTGGACGTGATCGGGCGCAACGCCGACCGGCTGATCGAGATGACCAACGACCTGCTGACCCTTTCCGAACTGGAGGAGAAGAGCGGCCGGCTGGAACGGGAAGAGATCGACTGGCCCGGGCTGCTGGCCGGCGTGCGCTCCCTGTTCGAGAAGCGCATCCGCGAGAAGGGCCTGACGCTGGACATTTCCCCGCCCCAGCCCGCGGAGCCCATCGCCTACCGCGGCGACCGCTTCCGCCTGGAACAGATGCTCATCAACCTGCTGGACAACGCGGTGAAATATACCGACCAGGGCGGCATTGCCGTCCGCGTCGCCGCCGGCGGCGGCGGGCTGACCATCGAGGTCCGCGACAGCGGCGCCGGCATCCCGGCCGAGCACCAGGAGCGGATATTCGAGCGTTTCTACGTCGTGGACAAGGCGCGCTCGCGGCAAAACGGCGGCACCGGGCTGGGCCTGGCCATCGTCAAGCACATCGTGCAGCTGCACGGCGGCGAAATCGCCGTGCACAGCCGGCCCGGCGCCGGCAGCACCTTCACCGTCCGCCTGTTCCCGGCCTGAAACAAAATCGTTCCCTTTTCTCCCCGCGGTTGAAAAACCGCGAACGTTGATCTATTATCTTGAACGATGAGAATCGCGGCCTGGTTATCGATCCTGCTGCTGGCCTCCGGGGCCGTCGCCGGCGACTCCATCATCTATCTGCGGCCGGCCGACGCCCTCAACCTGAACCCCTGGCAAGCCGATGATTTCTATTCCAACGAGATCGCGGCCAACATTTTCGAGGGCCTGGTGCGCTTCAAAAAAAACTCCACCGCCGTCGAGCCCTGCCTGGCCACCTCCTGGAAGATCAGCGCCGATGGCCGCCGCTGGCAGTTTACCCTGCGCCGCGGCGTCCATTTTCATGACGGCACGGCCTTTGATGCCCGGGCCGTCCTCCATTCCTTCCAAAGCCGTTTGGAGAACAAACCGTCCGACCTCCAGCGGATGAGTCCCCTCTTTTCCTTCATCACCGGCGTGCGCAGCCTCGGACCGTTCCTGGTGGAGATCACCCTCGACCGGCCCTATGCGCCGTTCCTTGTCGCGCTGGCCGATTCGGCCGCCTTTATCCAGTCGCCGAAATCCGCGCCCTCCGCATCGTTCGTCCCCGTCGGCACCGGCGCCTACCGCTTCGCCGCCTGGTCGAAGGACCGCTCGCTGATCCTTACGCGCCACTCCCGCTACTGGGGCGGAAAGCCCGGCGTGGAAAAAGTGGTTTTCAAGGTTATGCCCGACCCGCTGGGACGATTGCTGCAGATCCGCAACGGCAGCGCCGACATGACCGTCATCCAGTCGGGCAAGGAGTTCGAAGAGCTTTCCCTGCGCAGCGACATCGCCATCCTGAGCAACCCATCCATCTCCACCCACTACCTGGGATTCAACACGCGCCGCAAACCCTTTGACCGCGTCGAGGTGCGCACCGCCTTCCAGCATGTCATCCCCAAGGGGAACATGGTCAAGAAAATCTTCCAGAACCTGGCGCAGCCGGCGTTCACCCCGCTGCCGCCGCCCCTGTTCCCCAACCAGCAGGCCGAGCCCGAGGACCGCTTCGACCTGGAAACGGCCCGCTCCCTCCTGAAGGCGGCCGGATTCCCCAACGGTTTCACCTGCACTCTCTACTATGCCGACGGCCAGCAGGGCATCCAGGAGATCGTCGACCTGCTGGCGCTCATGGCGCGCAATATCCGGGTCACCATCCGCAAGATCAGGCTGCCTTTCCCCGAACTGGTGAAGGCCGCCGGCCGCGGCGAGCACGACATGCTGATCCTGGGCTGGTCCTCCGGCCCCGATCCCGATTTTTTCCTCTACCCGCTGTTCACTCTGTCCCCCGGCAACCGCAACCGCTTTTTCTACGAGAACGCGGCGCTGACCCGCCTGCTCGACCAGGGCCAGGCCACGATGGACCCGCGCCGGCGCGAACGCTTCTATCTCGACGCCCTGGATATCCTGCAGCAGGACGTGCCCTGGATGCCGCTTTTCCATCTCATTGACAATCTGGCCTGCAGCCGCCGCATCAACGGGCTTTTCTTCACGCCGCTGGGGCAGGTCATTTTCCGTGAAGTCACCAAGGAGTCATCAAGATGAACATAAAACGCCTCGGCCGGGCGCTGCCGGCCCTGTTGCTGCTGGCCCTGGCCGCGCCGTTGCCGGCCGTGCGCACGGTGCGCGGCGGCAGCGTCCAAGAACCCGTCAGCCTGGACCCCGCCCGCGCCTGGGATGACACCTCGTCTTTCTATATCGCCAATATTTTCGACACGCTGGTGCGCCTCGACCCGCGCACGCTCGGGATCGAGCCCTCCCTGGCCACCCGCTGGGAAACCGGCGACGCGGGCCGTTCCTGGACATTCCACCTGCGGCGTGGCGTGCGCTTTCATGACGGCTCGCGCTTCGATGCCGACGCCGTGGTGTTCAGCTTCCAGCGGCAAATGGACCCGGCCAATACCCGGCGCAAGGAGGAATTTCCCCTGTTCCACGAGATCTTCAACTTCCTGAAGGAGGTGCGCAAACTGGACCCCTATCGGGTGCGCTTCACCCTGTCCGAGCCGTTTTTCCCCTTCCTGCCCTCGTTGACCGCCGATTGCGCCGCCATCGTCTCCCCTGCCGCCGTGAAAAGGTCCGGCGGCGCCTTCGCCCGCCGGCCGGTCGGCACCGGCCCCTTCAAACTGCGCGAATGGCAGAAGAACAAGCGCCTGGTGCTGGAGGCCAACCGGGACTACTGGCGCGGCCAGCCGGGCATCGGCGAGTACATCGGCATCATCGAGCCGCAGGCTGAACTGCTGGGCAAGCACTTCGAGGAGGGAAGGATCGACCTGCTGTCGACCTACTCCATCTCCAAAATGGCATCCTACCGCAAGCAGGACTGGGTGCGCATCAGCGCCGAACCGCTGTTTTCAGTGACCTACGCCGTGCTCAACTCCGCCCGGCCGCTGCTGCGCAGCCGCAACCTGCGCCAGGCCCTGTGCCACGCCTGGGACCCGCGCGCCCTGAAACTGGTCTACCAGGACCACGTGCTGCCCATCCACTCGCTGCTGCCGCCCGGCCTGGCCGGCGAAGGCGGAGCCGCGCCGCCCCTGGATTTCTCCCTGGCCAGGGCCCGCGAGCTGCTCAGCAAAGAGGGTTGGAACGCGGGATCCCAGCTGGAAATGCTGGTGCGGAGCGATGAAGGGCTGTTCTTCCAGGTGCTCTCCATGTACGCCCGCAACCTGAAGCAGGCCGGCGTGCAGCTGAAGCTCACGCGCCTGGCCCCGGAGGAGTACCGCCGCCGCATCGCCGGCGGCGATTACGACCTGGCTTACTCGAGCTGGATCGCCGATTTCCCCGACCCCGACAGCATGCTCTATCCGCTGCTGTCCGAGAAGCTGCAGCTGCAGGGGTTCGCCACGGCCGCCAGCAGCGGCCGCCAGGACCTGCTGCAGCGCCTGATCGGCGCCCGCCGCGAAAGCGACGCGCAAAAGCGCCTGGCCGCCTACCGGGAGATCGACCGCGCCTTCGTCGGTGACGGCCTGGTCCTGCCCATCTATCAGGCCAAAAGCGTCATTCTCTTCAACCGGGAAATCGGCAGCATCCAGCCCAATTCCCTGGGCAAGCTGCTGCTCTTTGACCTGCAGGCGCCATGAAGATCCGGGCCAAGCTCCTGCTCTCGCTGATCTTCATCGCCGTTTTCTCCATCGTCATCACCCTCAATTTTTCGATCCTGTCCATCTCCAAGCGCTACGAGAAAACCGCCCGTGAAGAAATCGCCGGCGCCCGCAAGGTCGCCGAGAACGTATTCCTGGAAAACCTGGGCGACCTGGTGCGCAAGGCGCTCTTTCTTTCGGAGCTGAAGGAGATCATCGAGAACACGGGGGACCTGGACGAATTGGCCATGGCGCTGGAATTCAAGAACTTTTTCTTTTCCAACACCAACATCAAGATCCTCGACCCGGCCAGCCGCATCGTGCTGACTCACGACAATTCGTCGGCCAGCACCATCTCGGCGGCCAACCAGGACAAGGTGGCGTTCCTGAACCAGCGGCGCGACCCGCTGATCCGCGAGGCCGGGGTCTTCCTCGTCGACGGCAACCTGTGCCTGGCCGCGATTTCCCCCATCGTCGACCAGGAGACGTTCGGGCTCAAGGGCTTCACCATGCTGGAGATCCCCTTCAACCTGGAATTCGCCGACCATATCAAGGAGAAGAGCAAGGCGGAGATCATGCTCTACGTCCAGGAGCGGCCCCTGGCCTCCACGCTGACCGACGGCGAC